>DATKWT010000001.1 GCA_035529395.1 Dehalococcoidales bacterium
TGATGGAATAGCTGGGGACATCTCCGATCACGTGGTATGCCAACCCTTCCTCTCCGTTCACAGGTACCGGCATGGTGAATTCCTCGTCCAGTGCAAACGCGATGTCAAAGGAACAGGCATCGCACAGAGTATCCCACAGGACGGTAAACGGTACGCTATAGCATGAGCAGGGGTCGGCAGGGATGACCGCTTCGTCAGCAGGGCTTGAAATGTCGGGAGCCTTCTTGGCGTAGCAGTCCTCATATATCCAGACACTGCCGGCTTCGTAGTCTACCATATCATAGTCATACCAGTAGTCAATGGCAAAGAGGTGGGTGTTGCTGTCTGGGGTCAGGCAGCCGCAAATCTTCAGTGCATCTGGCGTAGCTGCGAAGCCCTCCGGATAGGGATCGTCGTCGGGCCAGACCCCGGGAGTGAGTCCAACGTGCAGGAAGTCCCAGGTAAGGCACGTTGTGCATACTGTAACCGTGCGCTCGAGAGAGCGAGCCGCGCCGGTGAAGTCAGTCCCGTTCCAGGAGCCGTAGTAGCTGGCGTAGATAACACCGCCGTTGTCAGCGTCGGTGAAGGGATTGCCCGGTCTATCCACCACCAGGCCGGTGAAGGCCACCTGAATAACTTCATCCACGGCGTCTCCGTCGTTAACGCCGACCTGTGACTCCATAGGCTCGGCTTTGAGGTCCATCCACTCTTCGCTTTCGCCAATGACCCATTTATAGATGCCGCCTTTGTAATCATCATCTGTGGCAGCATAAACTACGTCGTTGGTGTCGAAATAGGTATCAAAAGCCACGGTGACGTAGCCGTCAATGCTGGGGAAATCTTCCAGCAGTTCGAACGTCTCGCCGCCGTCGTCGGAGTAAGAAACCTCTCCATCCTCGCCGCCGACAAGTATCCAGTCGCCCCAGACGGCGATGGTATAACCATAATCAACCTCGCTGCCCACGGCTTCCTGCCACTCGTCATCATCGAACATGGCCACTTCGCCTAAGTAATCCAGGGCAAACATAGTATCGGCGTCCTGAAGGGCCAGGTCCATGATGTTATCCAGCTCGGTAGAACCGATGGGGTCCCAGCAAGCCAGGCCTTCCAGGCCGTTCCAGTACACGTTGTTGGAGTCCCAGTCAACCAGGACTACGGTGTCGCCGGTGGTTTCCTCGGGCGCCAGCCTGAGCATGCCCCAGTCGTTGTCGAGCATGCCAGACCAGGTCCTGATCCACTTGCCGCTGTACTCCCCGGCTTCGGGGAGGTTAACGGCGTGCAGCCAGACGCTGTCACAGTAGGTGCTCCCATTTGGCTCTCCCTCGTTAATGCTGACCAGGAATGTCTTGTTGCAGTCGGGGGATACGGCCACGTCCGACAGGTAGTCAATATAGGTATCAATCAGGCTGAGCTGGTTCCAGGTATCTCCGCCGTCGAAGGTCACCGACCAGGCGCCCTCGTCATTGTCCATATCGCCCTGGAGGGCAACGGCGTAAGCCTTGTCATCGTCGACATAAGATACCGCCATGGCAGCCACGCCGGTGGGCGGCTTGCAGGCATCATGCCATCGCTCACAGCAGATATCCATGTTGCGGATTCCATCGTTGCGATAGACCTGGACGCCCTCGCAGCCGGTGGTATATTCTCCCATTCCATCGCCCAGCACACCGGCGATAGCCTTACCTTCGGCTATGGTGCCGTGGTAGGAGATGTTGGTCAGCCAGAGCTCGCCGTCCTCGATCTGCCCCATCGGCCCGACCGGGTCAGCGGAGTCATCCTCTACGCGCATTATAGCGCACATGGGGTCGTTGGGAGGGGAAGGATCATAATAGTTCACCCAGACCCAGAGCACTCTGTCATTGGTGTTCTTGCTGTTGTAGTCCTCGGGCAGGGTTATGCCTGCTATTCCTCTGGCGTCAGCGGTTGGCGTCATCGCTAGCCACGTTGGTAGGTTTACATCATCGATTATCAACACAGCGTCGATGCCCAGGGTTGAGTCCTCGTTCCAGCCTTCGCTGGTTCCCCAGCTACCGCATTGCAGGTGGACCTCGTAGGGTGCAGCAGGAGTAACAGTGGTAACCAGGATGGTCTTGTCCGTACCCCAGCTGGTCGAGAAGATGATGTCGGTGACCCACGCCGAGGTGAAGCTGAAACTGTCATCCCAGCCGGCATACAGTGTGGCATCCTCCCAGCCGCTGGCCGAATCTCCGGTAACCGTGCTGCGGAAAAGCGCACTGTTGTCATTCCAGTCACGGCCGCCGATGGCGATTTCCCGCTTGCCGGCCGCTTCGGGGGAGACGGCCAGGTCGGCGACATCGTTTGGATCGTCGAAGTAAACACCGCCGTCCTCAACTTCGCCGGCGTCCTCGAAAGTATCGCCGCCGTCAGTGGAGAAGTAAACACGGAGTTCAAGTGGCGAGCCCTCCCAGACGGCGACAGCCACGACTTCGGCGTCCTCCCAGTCGGTGGCTACCCGCACTATCGCCTGTATGTCGTAGCCATCGTCCACATCTTCCAGTACGTCGGTGATGTCCGTCCATGTGGCAGCATAGTCGTCGGACTTCAACAGGCGATACTCTTGACTACCCCACTCCTCATCATACGCATACACGACAGCGTAGGCTACCTCTCCGCCGTCAGCGTAGTTAGCGTCGATGATTACGGAATCGGGGGCCACGACAAAGCCCTCAAGAGTCGGAGTAGAGACCCGCGTCCACTCGCTGAGACCGGGGTTGGCACTCACCTTTAAAGCGGGTGCCGCTACAATTATCAGACTGATGACCAATGCGGCGGCGATAAGCATATACATCGCCCGCACCGGCCACCCTCTTATTTTAGTCATTTAATTCCTCCTTTGTTAGGTATCCAATCTAATTCCACTCTCGCCCGGATTCGACTAATCCAGGCTCGAGTTATTGGAAACATTTTTATTCAGTAAACCCAGTTTTAAGCCTGCCTCATTCACAGGCTGCCCACTTTGAGATTGCTTCGTCGCTGCGCTTCTCGCAATGACGAAAGACAATGGTTTTTTCGCCCGGGCCAGGCACCTTGTCTTCCCCTCCGCGAATCTTTGGAAGATTGCGGACCCTACCCTCGACCATTCACTACCGAGATTGCTTCGACCCGATAAATCGGGACTCGCAATGACAGGTGAGGGAAGGTTCCTCGCGGTGGCGATTCGCCTCGGGACTTTGCCATAGGCATCACCTCCTTTTCGATTTCATTAATGTCATTCTGAGTAGTCAACTTGAGCAGCACAACCCTTCAGGGTCGTGCTGCTCAAGGCTAAAGCCTCGCGCTACATTAACTCAGGCTCAGAATGACAGGTAGTTGTCATCGCACGATATTCAATTATTAACGTTCAAACAAGCCCAAATCTCTTGACCAAAGCCATAATAATAGGCTCCAGTCTATCTAACCTTTTACTATATAACTCTTTCTCTATTTTGTCAATAGCTAATTGGTAATTCACCAGATAACCTTGGTTTATTGTAACAGCTATCATCTCCTTGTCAATACCTAGCATGGCGATGTTTAAACGGGTCGTGGGCGGGTACAAGCCCCACCTCTACCGTAGTGCGACCCTGAAGGGTCGCACTACAAAATTCCATGCAAGGTGTAAGCAAAAGTGTAGTGCCGGGCTTTAGCCCTGTGCTGCAGGGTGGCGCGACCCTGAAGGCCCGCTCTACATGCATGAACACGACAAAATCTCCTTGCCCATTTAGAACATAAGTGCTATTTTATACCTAATTATGGACCTGCCCGTTAAATCTGTGGGGGTTCCCGATGACATTCCTTTTGTGTCATTGCGAGGAGCGTAAGCGACGAAGCAATCTCTGGTCGGGGACAAGCCCCGACCCTGCGGTACTGAATCATGGAGGAAAACACAAACTGAAGCAAGCCGGGAGCTAATCATGGACAGTGATTTGATATGGGATTTATTGCCCGAGGAACTTTCCTACGAAGATACGGGCTGTGAGCTGTTTCCCTCCTGTCTTAACTGCCCCTTTCCTGATTGTCTTAAGGAGGAGCCCTGGGGAAAGGAAAGGTTATTAAAACGCAGGCGGGCCGAGAGGATGCTGGAGTTGAAGCAGGAAGGGAAAAGCGTCAG
>DATKWT010000002.1 GCA_035529395.1 Dehalococcoidales bacterium
GTTGAGATTGGGTCAAGCCCACGCGGTGGGCTTTCGCTGTTGAAGGTATCGCGAGCTATGGCATTGATTCATGGCAGGGACTTTGTAACACCCGACGATGTGAAGACATTCGCTGTTGAGACACTTGCCCACCGGATAATCCTCAATATAGAAGAGGCTCTGGAGGGAGCGCGTGTAGAAGACGTTGTGATGGACGTTGTGTCAGGCATTCCGGTGCCAACAGACTTCCATCCCAGGTAGAGGACATTGCTTACTCGAGAAGCAGCAACCTATATAGCCATATTCACGGGGATATTTGTTGCAGGACTGGTCATAGGCAATACCATTGTTCTGAGCGCCAGTCTGGCACCCCTTTTTGTTGTTCTGGTCGGCCTTATGCTGGAACAACCAAGGTCGTTTGATGGCACAATGCAGTCGGTCCAGAAGTCCATCTGGGTTGGGGGCGTCATCGAAGTAACATGCGAAGTGGTGATAAAGGGTGGCATTGGTGTTGTCGTTCTGTCCCAGCAAATACCGCCTAGTTTTGAGCTGGTAGAAGGCAACAACGTCAGGATGATATGGAAAGGTCTTGGTCAGAAATCCACCACATTCTCCTACAAGACGAGATGTATGAGGAGAGGAAAGTACGAACTAGACCAGATTCGATGGGAATCAAGACATTTTGGCGGACTAACACAGGCGCAGACCGGACAAATTGCCAACAGCTCTGCCGAGTTTGTGGTCAAACCAAGAATTCTGAATGTCAGAAGGATCCGGGGCATAATCGGTCTCGCCTCATCTCCCATGCCTGTCATAGACATCGCCAAGATAGGCGTAGCGACAACCGACTTCAGGGAAATCAGAAACTACGTTCACGGGGATCCGGTGAAGACCATAAATTGGAAAGCGACAGCAAGACGTACCAGCATGGGAACAACCTGGCCCCTGGTGAACGAATACGAGGTGGAGGGTAAGAAGGCGGTTTGGATATTCCTCGATGGTTCTTCCTCAATGCAAGTTGGGACCACTATCCAGAATCCGTTTGAGTATGCTCTGGAGGCGACTAACGGGGTAATCTACTACTATCTTGACCGAGGCTACCGCGTGGGGATGTACATCTACCATCACACCGGGAAAATCTTTTATCCCGACTCTGGGAAGAGGCAGTTCAATAGACTGTCGAAGGAACTTGTAGACCTGCAGGCATCGGAATCAGATGAAGACCTTGTTCAGGCTATCGATAAGTGCCGAAGATACATCCTGGGCTACAACCCCCTGTGCATAGTAGTTACCCGTCTCGATGGCGGACTTCCCGACTCCATTACGAATGGAGCTAAGAAACTGGCACGTTTGAGGGGCAGATTGAGGAGGAGGCTTCCGCTTATGGTGATTAGCATTGCCGGCTACAACGTTATTGCACCACGCGGACCGTACGATGAAACTGCGGCAGAGCTTCGGCATCTTGAAACACGCCCTCTGGTTCGCCGTTTACGTGCGCTAGGTTCCTCAGTGCTGGAGTGGAATCCCAGGAAAACCGACTTCGGTAGCGCTCTGCTAAGGCTGGTGAAGACACGTTGAGATACTGGAGCGGATTGACTCTCGGCATTCAGGCCTTCCTCGTTCTATTGCTAAGCTTTGTGGCGGTCTACATCTTTTCAAATTCATTCGTTTTCCCACCACTGGTATCCGCCGTCTCTGCCTTGGCCAATATAGGACCAATGCAGATTTCAATTATCCTGGCAGCTCTTCTAATACTGGTCGGTTCCCTCCAGATCATTGTGAGAAGAGAACCCAGAATCGGATTCTTTATCTTCCTTGTGGCAATCTTCCTCATTCCTTCATTACTCGCCACTACGACAACTGACTGGGCACAGATTCTGGGATTGGAGTTTGAGACGGAGGCTGAGCTGCCGTGGGGTATTGTCTTACTGTTCACCACTCTGACCATTCTGGGATATGTGGTACTTCGATTCACAACAAAGCATAATTCTTTAGCTCTTGCAGCGGCAGACCGCGGCTTTGACAGGAAAGAAGTGGGCGCAGCATACATAAACAAGCACATCTGGGGTTTCCTCATCATAGTGGGCGCAATAGTAATAGTGTTCCTGATTTATCTAGTCTCGAACCAGATCGAACAGGCCCTCAGCAAGAGTCTGCGTGGTATACCGATGGGCATCCTGTTCATAGGCGTTATCTGCAGTCTCGTATTGATAGCAGTGGCCTATGCGTTCCTGGTGCGGGGGAGATACCCCTTCGGAACGCGACCAACAGCCACAACCAATGGGAGTGGGTTGGGCACTATCATTGAAAGACAAGACCAACCTGTCGAGACACCAGCAAGCCTGTCTCAAGAGCCTAGCCCTTAGATTTGCCCCTATTGTGGGAGTAGCTCTACGCAGCAATATCGTAGGTCGACTCTGGTCAGTGTTAAAGAAGGCGCAACTCAGAATTATGAATGGGATTCACGGTGTAACTCGTGCGGGAGTACATGGGTGTGGAATGACTCGGATATTGAGGAAGGGTGAGGTGGACCCCATCCTCAGGGATAGAGGATAAGCGACCTAATGCCACCGAAGACAAGGAATAGTGCTGGTGGTGATCAGCTAGAACTTGCCTATGCCACATTTGCCTGCTTTGTGCATAGGGTCACGAAAGACTGGGATGTGCAGTCTTGGTCACAATAGCTTGAAAAGTGTAATTGATGCTGATTCAGCGGTAGTGTGAATACGCTCAGCATTGGTAAAACCGAAATTCTTAATTATTAGGACCAGCATTGTATCTACCCGCGGCAGAATATTCATCTCAAGTTTTACTCTAGAAGTCAAAAAGCACCGGCTGCTCAGCTAAAAAGTGGATGCGTGCTAAATAATATTATTTAATGGCATACATAACATAATTGTCTTGACAATTACTATGTATAGTGACAGAATACCTATATCTTAATACTATTTACCATCAGGTATACATTGGGGAGGTAGTACGGATGGATGATAAGCAGAAAGAGAGAATTGAGCGGTATCTCATGAATGCCAACCGGTTCATGTGGGGACTGGGTCCAGGTAATCAGAGAACGAACTACGCTTGGCTGGAAAACGAGGGATTCAAGTTTACGCGAGCCAAGTATGGGTTGGTCACTCAACAGTTGGTCCGCTATCCTGGAATTATGGAAATATTGAATAAGCTAATAGTCCCGACTGTAAAAGCTAAATTCCCGAAGGCAACAATTAGTGTCCTGCAGGAACATTGGCATCGTGGGGAGAGGCCGAGTCTTTCTATCCTCAAGAGTCTAGATGTGAAAGGAAAAGGCGATCCAGGGCCTGACCGAGCTTTCCATTGGCGTCCCTTCGTTGAGATCAGCACGCAGTTCCACTATGTGGAAAGGTGGGGTGAACTGGCAGGAATATGGTTTGAGGAAATTGAGAACCTATAAATAGCTCGAGAGCCAGAGTCTAACCAGGGAGAATAGACATGAACGTGGCAAAGTATGCCAGGGTAAGCACAAGTAAGCAAACCGAGAAGTATGGAATTTCAAGTCAGCTAGAGGCACTGAAGAAAAGAAGCCTAGAAAATGTTTGGAAGCCGGTATTTGACGGAGATAAAGATGCTTTCATCGACGATGGCTACACCGGATCTGAATTAGATAGACCGGCTCTAAATCGTTTAAGGAAAGCAGCTAAGGAAGGCCGAATAGACGTAGTTCTATGCTATGATCCTGATAGATTATCTAGAAAGCTTTACCATCAGATGATTCTGGCTGAAGAGTTTGAGAAGCAGGGGATAAAACTGGAATTCGTTACTCAAGATATGGGCACTTCACCCGAAGACAGAATGTTTTTCAATATGCGGGGATTGGTAGCTGAATACGAACGAGAAAAGATAAGAGAGCGCACAATGAGAGGAAGCCGTGAGAAGGCCAGACAAGGCAAGGTAGTCAGCGCCGGAGCTGTACCCTTTGGTTTTTGCTACAACAAAGAAACGGCTACATTGGAAGAGGACCCTGAGAAAGCACAGACAATTAGACTGATCTTTTATACCTTTGCTAATGAGAGTATGTCGCTTCAACGCCTGGCAGAAAGGCTTAACTCGTTGCATATACCAACTCCCAGGAATGGAGATAGGTGGCGAGCCAGCACTCTGGGAATAATGTTAAGGAATGAAGTTTATATTGGCAAGATGCACCAGTTTAGAAAATATCATGTTGAACCCAAGTCACGCCGCCAGCTAGTTACGAAAACCAAAAAGACCTCTCTTGTCGAGCGTCCTAACGAGGAATGGATTACTGTATAAGGTACCCTCACTGGTTCCGGATGAACTATTTGAAACGGTGCAAAGAAAACTTACAAGGAATGCAGACCTTGCCGGCAGGAACACTAAAAGAAAGTATCTCTTGTCCGGGCTATTGTATTGTTCTCGATGCAGTGGCCGGATGGGAGGACATACTATTCATGGTGTCCCGTACTACCGTTGTTACAGGAAAGGTAACCCTGAAAGAATTCCTATAGACGTTGATGGCAGGTTGCAGCCATGTTCGTGTCCTGAGGTAAAAGCCGAGGCAGTAGAGCCGGTAGTATGGGACACAATTTCGCAGCTTATTAAGGAACCTGATTTACTTGCTAGGGAACTGAATAACCGTATTGAGGATAAATCGAAGACAAAACAATTTCTGGAAAAAGAGTTACAATTGTGTCTTGCCAGGTTAAAAGCAATACCGGAAGAGCAGATGCGATTAGTAGAAGGGTATCGCAAGGGTCTTTACACTGATTTCATGATGCGTGAGGATATGGAGGCTATTCAAAAAGAGCAGACTGAATTAGAGAAAAGAAAAGACGAACTGGAGCGACAGCTTGCCCAAAGGAATATGACGGAACACCAAGAGGCTCAGCTAAAGAGCTTTGTATCAAAAATAGGGGCGGGATTAGACCACTTAGACTTCAAAGGCAAGCAAGAGCTCATCCGATCATTGATAAATAAGGTGCTCTACAATGGTCAGAATATTGAGATACAAACCATTATTCCCCCACGTGGACAATTGCAACCAATACACCGAAGGGGATAAAGGGGATGGGGTTACCAAAATGAAGATAGCCTTCATCGGCGGCGGCAACATGGGCGAGGCCATGCTCTCGGCAGTCCTGGGCAAGGGCATGGCAGACGCGGAATCCGTCACTGTCAGTGATGCCAGCCCAACTCGCCGTGAGTACCTGAAGCAGCAATACGGCGTGACCGTCAGCACCGATAACCGGCAGGCCACAGCCGGACAGGACGTTGTGATACTCGCCGTCAAGCCGCAGAACCTGGCCGAGGTAATGGCTGACCTCAAAGGCTCGTTCGGAGAGGAACAATTTGTGCTATCCATCATCGCCGGCGCCCGGCTTGACACGCTCTGCCAGGGACTGGACCACCGGTACGTTGTCCGGGCAATGCCCAACACCCCGGCACAGATTGGTGAAGGTATGACCGTATGGACGGCCACCCCCGAAGTGACCGCACAGCAACGGGAATGGGCCGGGGCAATCCTGGGGGCGATGGGACGCGAGGTCTCGGTTGACGACGAGGCCAATATCGACATGGCAACTGCGGTCAGCGGTAGCGGGCCGGCCTATCTGTTCTTCTTCGTCGAGGCACTGGTTGATGCCGCCACGGAGGTGGGTCTTCCCCGCGAGATGGCCCATGAGCTGGTACTGGCCACGGTACTGGGGGCGGGTCACCTCTTGCAGGAGTCCGGCCACGAACCGGCGGAACTGCGCCGTATGGTGACATCACCGGGAGGCACCACGGCCGCGGCAATCTCCAGGCTGGAAGAGGGAGGGTTTGCCGGGCTTATACGTGAAGCAGTGGATGCCGCCTACCGCAGGGCAAAGGAACTGGGTACACCCGGTACATAGTTTCACCTGTTCAATAACTGAACGAACGGAGCCATTAAGAATGACTCCGTTCGCGATTTACGTACCAAGCAACACGTCCACGCCGGAGAAGCATTTGCTCTCCGACGGCAGATACATACTACCTGGCTGCACTGGATTCTGCGCCACTGAGGACAATGGCGTGCCACTGAGGCCAGTGGCTGTTTGCTGGACTGAGGCTGCTACGCGGGTGTCTCGCCCGGGTGGAGTCCCTTCCACTTCTCCAGCAGGGCATCACGACTTTCCTCGTGGTCCGGGTCCAGAACACAGGCATCCACCGGGCATATCTCGACACACCGCGAAGACTCGTGTGAGCCGACACACTCGGTGCACTTGCTGAAGTCGATCTCGTAAATCGTCTCCCCCTCGGTGATTGCCTCGTTGGGACACTCCGGTTCACAGGCTCCGCAACTGATGCACTCGTCTGTAATCTTGTACGCCATGTAATGTGCCTCCTTCTTATTCAGGGGACCGGTTCCCCATTTACTAACAGTTTCACTCCCTGGTACGTATCTTCTCTATAAGGGCCTCAGCCACATGAGGCGGTACAAGGTTCTCTATATCCGCTCCCAGACTGGCTACTTCCTTGAGCCGACTGGAACTGAGGAACTGGTATTGCGGGCTTGCCATCAGGCAAATCAACTCAAATCCGGACCACAGCTTCTTGTTCATCATTGCCATCTCGAACTCATGTTCGAAATCGGCCCCGAATCTCAGTCCGCGAACTATGGTCAATGCGCCGACTTTCTTGGCAAATTCAACAATCAGGCCGCCGAAAGACGTCACTTCGATATTCGGGTAGTCAGCGACTGCCTTCTTCACCATCTCTACCCGCTCTGACGTCGAGAACATGAGGTGCTTGTCCGGGATACTATAGACCCCGACGATTAGCTTCTCGAAGAGCTTCGATGCCCTGATGGCAACGTCAACATGACCGTTGGTTATTGGGTCGAAGGTACCCGCATAAACCGCAATTGTCACTTTCTTACCCCTTTCGATACACGGCGATACAGCTATCACCGTGACGGTGTTCTTTGGTGATGCTAAGTGAGCCATAGGCAGGTTCAAGAGTTAGTCGCGGGGAGTGTGTTACTACTACAATTGAATCCGCACCAACCAGCCTGGAGTCCGCCAATTTCGTCACCACACTGCCTATGGACGTATCAGCGTATGGTGGGTCCATCAGTACGATACTGTACTCCTTGTCAAGGAAGGAAAATGCCCTGGCTACACTGCAGGAATAGACATGAGCCTGCACACTTAGCTTCGTCTTCTCCAGATTCTGTCTAATTATATCACAACAGCGTCGCTCGCGGTCAACAAAGTCGACCCAGCCAGCGCCCCTGCTCAAGGCTTCAATACCCAGTGCCCCGCTACCGGCGAAGAGGTCAAGGACATATTCCCACTGAACTGCACTGTTCTCCAGAATGGAAAAAATAGCGCCTCGTACCAGGTCCGTAGCCGGGCGAACGTAGACACCTGTCGGTACTTTAAGCTGGTGCCCCTTGGCTTTCCCAGTAATGACTCTTAGCATATTGCCTTTGATGATGATAGCCAATCTTTGCGCTCAGTGTCAACCTTCGGTGTGCCCGAGTGCCTGCACCCAGGCACGGGCCCCCCTGGTCACGGGCCGTCCGTGACCGAGAACCAGCACCTCGAAGTCCAGTCCAGCTAGTTTTCTCACGGACTCCGCCGCCTGGGCCATGTCGGTGCTTACCATTCTGGCGGGGAACTGGAGTTTCCTGCGACGCCTTTGCATGGCGTCACCGACAAACAGCAGCCTGCGCTCGGGGGAGTACAGGCAAATACTGCACGGGGTATGTCCCGGAGTGTGGACAACCTGAAGCCCGCCAAGTTGCCTGAGCATCTCCCCGCCGGCTAGTTGAACGTCAATATCGCCGGACTCAAGCACGAAACGGTGGCGTATGGGGGACATGAAAGGGACACGCAGCAAGCGGCGGATGCCGCCGGGATACGGTACCTCCGCCTGAGAGCCAACCAGGGCCGCCTCATGGGCAAATACCTTTACATCGGTTAGTTTGCGTAGCTCCGGCAGCCCACCGATATGGTCAAAGTGGTTGTGAGTGATGATAACAGTGCTGATTTCCTCCACGGAGCGCCCGAGTCGGCGGATGAGGTTCAAGATTCCGGGCAAGCTACCCGGCACACCGGTATCAACCAGAGTCAGCTCTTCATCGGCAATCAGCGCTATGTTGACACCCGCGAACATCAACTGGTGGACGCCGGGGACAATTTCTATGATTGGCATGGTCTTTCGGTTGTTTCTCAGATTGTTCTATTCCCGCCATAGGGCCCGCCCTATGGCGCTCATACCGCCCGCGGAGCCAGTCCGCCGGAATCCGTTCTACCGGTTCTCTCTTTCCACTGGCTTTCGGTCAGGCCCAGCCTCTCGAAAACTTCGTCCACGTGGCGCAGGTAGTACTGCACATCAAACAGCGATTCCAGTTCCTCGGAAGGCAGCACCGCGGTGACTTCGGGGTCGGCCCGGAGCAGCTTGAGGAAGCTCCTGCCTCCCTTCCATGACTTCATGGCATTCCGCTGCACGAGTTTGTAGGCCTCCTGCCGCGCCAGCCCCTTATCAATCAGGGCCAGCATGACCCGCTGGGAGAAAATCAGGCCCCTGGTGAGGTCCATATTCCGCTTCATACGCTGCGGGTAGACCATAAGGTCCTGCATTACGCCGGTGAATATCGTCAGTATGTAATCGAGCACCAGACAGGCATCAGGCAGGATAATCCTCTCCGTGGAGGAGTGGCTGATGTCACGCTCGTGCCACAAAGCTATATTCTCCATTGAAGTTAATGCATATCCCCGTACGAGTCGCGCCAGCCCGCAAACCCGCTCACACAGCTCCGGATTTCGTTTATGGGGCATCGCTGAGGAACCGGTCTGCCCGGCGGCAAAAGGCTCTTCCGCCTCTCTCACCTCGGTGCGTTGCAGGTGCCTGATTTCGGTGGCGAATTTCTCCAGTGAGCTGGCGATTATGGCCAGGGTGGTCACGAACTGGGCGTGGCGGTCGCGCTGCAGCACCTGGTTGGATACCGGCGCCGCCGTCAGGCCCAGCCGGGCGCAGGCTTTCTCCTCAAGCTCGGGGGACAGGGTGGCATAGGTACCCACCGCCCCGGATATCTTACCCACCGCTATTCCCTTTTTTGCTTCATTGAGCCGCAGCCGGTTACGGTTCATCTCCTCGACCCACAGTGCCATCTTCAAACCAAAGGAGGTCGGTTCGGCATGGACGCCATGAGTTCGGCCGGTTATCGGAGTGTATTTGTACTGTATCGCCTTCTCCGCCAGGACAGCAAT
Source organism: Dehalococcoidales bacterium (assembly GCA_035529395.1). Classification (NCBI taxonomy): domain Bacteria; kingdom Bacillati; phylum Chloroflexota; class Dehalococcoidia; order Dehalococcoidales; species Dehalococcoidales bacterium. The sequence continues at coordinate 9,210 of DATKWT010000002.1, forward strand.
CAACTCCTTGATGTCTCCAGCTAACAGGTCCGTTGCCTCGACAAGCTGAAGGCTGAGAGCGGTATCTATCACATCCGAAGAGGTCATGCCCAGGTGAATGTAGCGGGACTCGGGTCCGAGGCTCTCGGACACAGCGCCGAGGAAGGCCGTCATGTCATGGTGAGTCTCCTGGAGAATCTCCTCCATCCGCTTCAGATTGAGCCGGGCCATCTTTATCTTGGCGACGTCATTACGGGGGATGACGCCCAACTCCGCCCAGGCCTCACAGGCAGCGGTTTCCACTTCCAGCCACCGGGCAAACTTGTTTTCGTCCGACCAGACTCTCTTCATCTCGGGGCGGGAATAGCGCTCAATCATTTGCCGTCCCCCTGCAAGCCCTTCCGGTATTCCTCGTAGGCCTGTCGTATTTCATCGTACTTCAGTCCCAGAATCTCCGCTGCCAGGTAGGCGGCGTTCTTTGCCCCGGCGCTCCCCAGGGCAACACAGGCCACCGGTATCCCCGCCGGCATCTGTACTATCGAGTAAAGGGCGTCGATACCGTCCAACTCGCCACCGCCCACCGGTACGCCGATGACGGGTAGCGTTGTCCAGCTGGCAAGGACTCCGGGCAGGTGAGCAGCCCTGCCTGCGGCGGCAATAATGACCTCTATACCGCGCTCCCGCGCGGACATCCCGTACTCTCTGGCCTTTTCCGGGGTACGGTGGGCAGAGATTACGGACACCTCGAAGTCAATGCCCAGTTCTTTCAGTGCATCCAGCGTCGGTTGTACCGTCTCGGCGTCCGACTTCGAGCCCATGACTACTCCGACATGTGGCATATTCCTTTGCCCTTCCCCCGTTCCATTCTTTGAATGGGTAACCCCATCCCCTTTTCCCCTCTCTCCTTCAAAGGCTTGCCATTGTATGTATCAGCCCGAAGGGAGGCAGAGTTTCGCCGCTACGCGCCCCCACTTCCGAGTGAACCCCCACTTAAAAGTGGGGTTTGCACAATATCTCACGGACCTTCATGTCAAAGAAGTCGCTGGTGTTGACCGGTTTGAGTACCACGGCTGTATCCGCCCCCCGGCCGCTACCGGCAATGGCGATGATTTCCTCGTCGGTCCGCACCAGTCCGGCATCCGCCGCCATCAGTGCAATCTCGCAAACGACCTTCATTCCCTGGCCGAAGATGCGCAGCGTGTTGGCAATAACGTCACCCAGCAGATACATCTGGAACTTCTTCCGCATTGCCCCGCCGATGCCGGTGAAGGCGTGGTTCGTCGTCAGGACGATTCCACCCTTGCTCTCCACCTTCCGGCGGTTCTCTTCGGTGAATTCCTGGGTATTTGGCTCTCTCATACCGGCTACGTGAGTAACCGCAATCACCTTCATCCCCTCGAAGACCTCGACACTCCTCACCGCCGTATCACCGACCGTGGTAGCAACGATGATTGTCCTGATACCCAGCTCTTCAGCGCGCGCCCTGGCGATGCGTAGCGTCTCTTCCATATTCCCCGGTCCGGGACTATCAAAATAGACTGTCTTTCCTTCCATTTTTCCCTTGTGCCCCCTTTCGTGAGTTGTATACTCCCCAGATTGATAGATTAGCGCTAAATGCCGGTAAAGTCAAAGTGAGGTTGCTACGCTACCTCTTCATTATACTCAGAGCTTCGGCTCAGCATAATAGGCACCCCAATTTGACACTCCATATGGCCGATGCTACACTGCAATTGTCCTCACTGGTGACTGTATCCAGCACTGCTACAACATGTTACGACTATGAACAGAATCGGCATTATCTATCACCCCCTGAAGGAGGCTGCCGGCAAGCTGGCCAGGGAGCTGGGGGAATCTCTTGAGTCCAGAGGCCTGTCTGCCTGGCTGTGCTCTGCCTGGGAAGGTGATACGGCCAGGAAACAGGTAGACGGCACCGACCTGATTATCAGCATTGGCGGCGACGGTACAATACTCCGTGCCGCCCAGGCAGTCATCCCCAGGCCGATACCCATCACCGGCATCAACCTGGGCAACCTCGGTTTTATGACCGAACTCAGTGTTGACGAAGCCGAGGAGAAGCTGACACAATTACTGGCCGGAGAAGGCTGGATTGACGAACGATGCCTGCTGGAGGCTGAAGTACCGGCTACCGGGGAGACACCCGGACCACAGAGGTTCTACGCCCTGAACGACGTGGTCATTACGCATGGTGCCGTAGCCCGCGTAATCTACGTGGAAGCAAGTATCGATGGCGAACTGCTGACCACCTACAAGGCTGACGGGGTGATTGTCTCGACAGCTACCGGCAGTACCGGCTATTCCCTGGCAGCAGACGGGCCCATCCTCCACCCCCAGGCACAGGAGATGCTGCTCCTGCCGATAGTGCCTCACCTCAGCGCCAACTACAAGCTGGTCCTTCCACCGACATCGACAGTAGAACTTCGGGTCAATACCGCTCCCTCGGTAACCCTGATAGTGGACGGCAATATTACCGCACCTCTGTCCTCCGGTACTACCGTCAACGTGCGACACAGTAAAAACACGGTCCGCTTTCTGCGTATTCACACCAGAACCTCCTTCTTCGGCTCACTTGACGAACGGTTGAAAGGAAAACAACGTTAGGATGGAACCGGTAGAGAAAGCCACTATCAGCGATGTCGGGCAGATGCACCGTCTGATAAACTACTTCGCCGATAAAGACGAGATGCTGCCCCGGCCGCTGAGTGAGATATACGAGAATATCCGGGACTACTTCGTGGTCGGGCACGGGGACCGGATGGTTGGCTGTGCCGCCCTGCACGTCATGTGGTCGGACCTGGCCGAGGTAAAATCGGTAGCAGTGACCGAAGAGGGCCAGAGGCAGGGCGTCGGCTCGCGACTGGTGGAAGCCTGCCTCAGGGAAGCCGGAGAAATCGGCCTGCCCACGGTATTCTGCCTGACATATAAACCTGCCTTCTTTGAGAGGTTCGGTTTCTCCCAGATTGACAAGATGGAGTTGCCGCGAAAGGTCTGGACGGAATGTTACCACTGCCCCAAGTTCCCGGACTGCGGCGAGGTAGCCCTTATCTACAGCCTGGACTTACCCGCACCAGCAGAGTAAACTACCCTGCGATAGGCGTAAAAAGTCTTTTCCACTTCGATACTGACCGCTGCTGACCGGCCTTAGTCCGGCAAATGGAGGCCACAATTGACCGAGGAGAAAACACTATCCAGCCGCTCTATCTTCGATGGCCGCGCCCTGAAGCTGCGCGTAGACACGGTTGAGACTGCTGATGGCAGGGAGAGTACCAGGGAAGTCGTCGAGCACAGCGACTGCGTGGTTATTGCCGCCGTGGACGAGAACGACAACATCCTCCTGGTGCGGCAGTACCGTGAAGCAGTCGGGAAGGAACTCCTCGAGATGCCGGCCGGCGGAATCGACCCCGGCGAAGATGCCGAAACAGCGGTGCTCCGCGAGATGCAGGAGGAGACCGGCTACCTGCCGGGGAAGGTGGAGAGGCTGGGAGGCTTCTACTCAGCACCGGGCTACTGCACGGAGTACCTCTACCTCTACCTGGTCACAGACCTTACCCCGAGCCAGCTCTACGCCGAGGATACCGCCGGTATCAGCCTGGTGCGCGTGCCGGTGAAGGAAATCCCGGGGCTCCTGGCCTCGGATAGAATCGAAGACTCCAAGAGTATCGCCGGGCTATATGTGTTCCTGGAGCACCGGAAGTCTGGCTGACTCGGCCTACCGGAATACCTTGTCCCGAGGCAGGTCTACGGGTTATGAAAAGGACCGATATATGCCTATCGCAGTGAACCGGAACGGGACCGTTTTCCTCGAATTCAGCCCTATTCCGGAGCGTGAACTGGACTCGGACACCTACAGGCCGCTGCCGGGCGCCATCATCGCCGTCAGGCACAGCCAGGATTTTCTGCTCGTTTATCACAGGACAAGGAAAGAATGGGAGTTGCCCGGTGGCCGAATCGAAGAGGGAGAAAGCCCGCATGACTGCGCTGTCCGTGAGCTCTTCGAGGAGACAGGCCAGAGTATTGAGTGCCTGGCCTTCGAGGCGATCTTGAAGCTACGTGTGGAGTCAGACAACCGTATCTCGTTCGCGGCGCTTTACTCGGGGTCTCTGGCCGTTCCTGCTCCATTCCGCGAGAGCGAAGAGATATCCAAGATAATGTTCTGGGACGGGAAGACCGACATCGGCTACGTTGACGAGATAGACGCAGCCGTAATCAATCTCCTCCAGACCGGCGGTGTCTAGTCCGGTGTCATGTTCAGTGCCTTATCGTATCCCCGGTCAAAGGCGTTCCGCCCGCCGACGTATCCGCCATTGGTTGCCTTGAACCGCTCCCGGACTTCGTCGGGCGTGAACCGGTAGAATATGAAGTCGCTGGCGACGCCCTCCGGCCGCAGGAAGCAATGCGGCCCCAGGATGACGATGATCTCGTCGAACTCGAGGGGCTCGTTCACCCTGACAGGTGTTCCCGTCGGGCAGTTGTTTATCCTGACCGCAATCCGGGAAGAACCTATCGTTCCGTCGTAACCGGGCTGGGGTCCCCCACCGGGCACCTCCATACCGTAGACCTGCTGGCAGAGGTACCTGCCGATGTCACCGATGTAGTCCCGTGAATGGATTATGCCAAGCTGGTTGAGCTTTCTCTGCCCGGCGAAGAACTCTCCCAGTGCCGCAGAGACATCTTTGTCCATGATGCGCCTCCATTGCCGTTGTTGCTAACCAAGCTGGTCAGAAAGCTCGCGACCGCCGAGAAGGTGCATGTGAAGGTGGGGCACAAGCTGCCCGCCCTGCTCACCGCAGTTTACCACGACACGATACCCGCTGTCGGCAATGCCCTCGCTCCGGGCAAGCTGGTTGGCCACGCTGACCATGTGTCCCGCCAGTGCCGACTGCTCCCCGGTGAGGTCCGATAGATAGGCAATATGCTCCCTGGGAATTATCAGTACGTGCACCGGAGCCTGGGGGCTGCTATCGCGGAAGGCAACTACCCTGGCGTCCCGGTGCAGAATATCGGCAGGTACCTCACCGGCGACAATCTGGCAAAAAATGCAGTCCATTCCGGCTACCTCCCCCTGCGGTACTGGGCCTTGCCCTGCTCAAAAAGGTCGCCCCCGTGGATATCGTTGGCGACAATTGCCGGGAAGTCCTCGACCACGAGCCTCCGGATAGCCTCCGTACCGAGGTCATCGTAGGCAATCACGTCCACCTGCCTGACGGACCTGGCTGTCAGGGCTGCCGCTCCGCCCAGGGAAACAAGGTAGACTGCCCCGTTTTCCACTATGGACTCCCTGACGGCCGCAGAGCGGTCGCCCTTGCCAATCATTGCTTTCAGGCCGGCCTCAAGCAGGCGGGGCGTGAAAACGTCCATGCGACTGCTGGTAGTCGGCCCCACCGACCCGATGACCTGCCCCGGCCTCGCCGGTGCGGGCCCGGCATAGTACAGTGTCTGCCCCCTGATGTCCAGGGGCAACTCTTCACCGCTGTCCAGGGCCTCGATGAGCCTTTGGTGGGCGGCGTCCCGGGCGGTGTAGACGACGCCGCAAATCAGCACCCGGGTACCGGCAGTGAGCTTTTTCACTACGTCAGAATCTAGTGGGGACTGGATACGACGACTTTCGATTCTCATCACCTCCGGCAGGTATCCTTCACAGCACCGCTTCCCGGTGGCGGGCGCTGTGGCACTGGAGATTGACCGCTACCGGCAGGCTGGCGATGTGGCATGGTAGCGAAGCGGCGTGAACCGCCAGCGCCGTAGTCCTGCCTCCCAGACCGAGCGGCCCAACACCGAGGTCATTGACGCGCGCCAGAAGGTCTCGTTCAAGGTCGGCTATCTCCGGGTCAGGACTTGGCTGACCGACCGGACGCAGTAACGACTTCTTGGCGAGCAGCATGGCCGTCTCGGCGGTACCGCCGATGCCGAGACCGATAATCAATGGCGGACAGGGTCTGCCACCGGCCTCGTCAACGGCACTCAGCACCGTCTCGATAATACCGTCCCGGCCATCGCCCGGCTTGAGCATCGCCAGGCGGCTCATGTTCTCGGCGCCCCCGCCCTTGGTCATCACGGTGACTTTGAGCCGGTCACCGGGCACAATCTCGGTATGCACCATTGGCGGAGTGTTGTCGCCGGTATTCACCCTGGCCGTAAACGGTTGGGCAACCATCGACTTCCGCAGGTAGCCCTCAGTGTAGCCCTGACGTACGCCTTCCTCGATGGCGGCATGAAGGTCTCCGCCACAAATGTGAGCGTCCTGGCCCACATCGAGGAAGACCACCGCCGTCCCGCAGTCCTGGCACAGCGGCAGGTGCTCCTCACGGGCGATACGGGCATTTTCCAGGAACTGCCGGAGGATATCCTTACCCAGGGGCGATTCTTCGGTCTGCTCCGCCTGCCTGAGCGCGTCAAGGACATCATCGTCCAGCTCGAAGTTGGCCTGCTGGCAGAGCCGGGCCACAGCCTCGGTTATTGTGCTAGCCTGAACCTCTCTCAGTTGTAACCCTCCCCCTCTTAATACCCACCTCTTCCTCACCCCAGCTTCATGACCTTGGTTAGCTCCTGCACCGCCTTTGCCGAACCAGCTAGACACCCTCCTCAATCCGCTTCTTCAGCCAGTCCGAAACCAGCTCCGGGATACGTGTGTCCATCGGCTGATTGACCTGCTTCTTGTACGTGGCCAGTGACGGTGTACCCTCTTGAAATCTGAGAATATGCGTCACGTTGGGAATCTCATGGTATTCAAAATCACTATTCACAAGTTCTGCCATCTTCAC
>DATKWT010000003.1 GCA_035529395.1 Dehalococcoidales bacterium
GTTTATCTCTTATATATTTGCCATGCTGCGGGTGGAAGCTACCCCGGAAGGAAACAGCTACGACTGCCGATGTTCGTTGTAATAAAATAAACGGAGACATTAAGTCTCAGGTGGGCCTTACCAGGGGAAATCAGGGTGCTGGTGGGTAGGACGACAGCCACCAGTTTAATTAATCGGTGCTGCCACCCCCTCCCGTGTGCGGAACCCTGGATGTAATCGGGCATAGCCGGACTGCGTCGAGTTGAGCGACAAGGCCCACCTGAAACAGAATCGTAGGTGAATACATGCGCAACTATGTAATCCGAAGAATAATCCTGATGATACCCACCATATTCGTGGTGAGTGTAGTAGTGTTCTTTATGGTCCGCTTTATTCCAGGTGACATAGTCGAGTTAATGGCGTTCCAGAGGGTGACGGGTGGGGCAGCAACAAAGGAAGCCGCGGTAGATGTAGACAACATCAGGCACCAACTGGGGTTGGATGTACCGGCACCTGTCCAGTATGCACGCTGGATGAAGGGCATATTTACCCGTGGCGACTTCGGGACCTCGCTCTGGACAGACAGGCCGGTTCTTCCAGAGATGCTCAACAGACTGCCGATAACCTTCGAACTTGGCTTCTTTGCTTTCATCATCTCGCAACTGGTAGCTTTCCCTGTGGGCGTAATTTCGGCCATCCGGCAGGATAGCTGGCTGGACTATCTGGGGCGTAGCTTTGCCATCATCTCTCTGGCGACCCCTGCCTTCTGGCTGGCAACCTTGCTTATCGTCTTCGGCTCGATATGGTGGGGATGGTCGCCGGCGATGGAGATAATCCCCTTCTCTGAGGACCCAATGGGGAACTTGGAGCAGTTCGTGATTCCGGCCGCCCTCCTGGGGACGGCTATGTCGGCATCAACCATGAGAATGCTGCGTACCACTCTGCTTGACGTGCTCAGGCAGGACTACGTCCGGACTGCGTGGGCCAAGGGGCTCATGGAGAGGGTAGTCATCACCAGGCATGCCATGAGGAATGCCATGATTCCGGTGATAACCATGGTAGCCGGCCAGCTCTTCATCATGATTGGCGGCACGGTTATTATAGAGCAGATATTCAACCTGCCCGGGATTGGGCGCCTCTTCATTGAGTCTTGCTTCAGGAGAGACTACCCCTACGTGAGCGGCATAAACTTCATTTTGGCCTCCGTCGGGTTACTACTCATCCTGGCTACCGACCTGAGCTACGCCTACCTTGACCCGAGGATTCGCTATAAATAGACGAAGGAAAGAGGGAATGACTGAGACAGCAGAGATACAATCACAGGTCGAGTCAAAACAGCGTTCCGGACTGGTCCAGTTCTTCATCAGGCTGTTCAGGGAGAAGCCGCTCGGCACCGTGGGTGGGGTCATCGTCCTTCTCTTGCTGTTGGTCGCCATTTTTGCCGAGTGGATAGCCCCCTTCCCCTATCAGGAGATTCACATGGCGGACAGGCTGCGTGAGCCAGGAGCCGAGTATCTCCTGGGGGCAGACCAGCTGGGACGAGACGTGCTCAGTCGAATCCTTTATGGAGCCCGTTTGTCCATATATGTTGGTCTGGGGGCCAGTGCTATTAACGTGATTGTCGGTGCACTTATCGGCGTTCCCTCAGGCTATATCGGCGGCAAATTCGATATTGTAGTGCAGAGGTTCGTCGATGCCCTGCTGAGTTTTCCCGGGCTAATCTTTATGATAACCATAATGTCCCTGGTAGGAACGGGGCTGTTGCAGGTGATATTTGTTCTGGGAGTACTGGGTGGAATCCAGTGGATAAGGGTATTTAGAGCAGCCACCATGAGCATCAGGGAGAATATCTACTTCGACGCAGCCAGGGCTATCGGCGCTACCCTTCCGCACATGCTCAAGCAGCATATCATGCCCAACATTATGCCGGTCATGATTATCGTTTTTACTATGGCGGTGGCCGGCAATATTCTGGCCGAGGCCAGCCTCAGCTTCCTCGGCATCGGCATACCGCCGCCGGCTCCAAGCTGGGGAGGCATGCTTAGTGGCGAGGGGCGCATGTACATGTACGAGGCCCCCTGGCTGGCTATCTGGCCCGGTGTCGCCCTGAGTCTGGCCGTATATGGTGTCAGCATGTGGGGGGATGCCGTGAGAGACATCATCGACCCCAGGCTGAGGGGAGGCGGGGGGAGCTTTCGCGGAACCAAGAAGGGGAAGGCCGGGAAAAAACGGAAAGACCAGGACCCAGGGAGAGTTGACAGAAGCTAGTTAATCCGTCACAATGTGCGTATCTGTGGGTATAGTAGGATTTAGCGCATCAATCGTGGCGAGGAAGTGCCTGAGGCTGAATAGCCTTGATTCATCAGGGGGAATCTCGCCAAGATGGGGAGGTCGAACAATGACATGAAAATGGGTGAGACACATCACGGGATATCCTTAATAAGAGAAAGGGGGGGAAAATGAAAAGCAGGGTTGTGTGGCTAACAGTGAGCTGCCTGATGGTGGCAGCGCTGGTATTGTCATCCTGTCAGGCAGCAGTTGAGGGGGAGAAGGAGAAGACCGAGACCGTCACCGGGAAGGTGACCGAGAAAGCGGCCCCCACAGTGGAGGAGGAGGAGGCAGTCGTCGAGGCTGCTGTGGAAGAAGGGGCGGTGATGGTGAAAAACGTGTTGGGCAAGATGGTGAGAGAGCCACAATACGGAGGAACAATCCGCTACAGACTGCGGCCGAGTTCTACCGAGCACTTTGACTGGATATGGTGGGATGCCAATGCCATGTGCTCAATTATTTACGACCGCATCGATACCGTACGCTGGGAGAGGGGACCGGCGGGTACCAATGAAAATCCCATAAACTACACCTGGTACACCGAAGAGTGGTATGGGAATGAGTTATCGGAGAGCTTTGAGGCTGTCGACCTCCGAACGTGCCGAACCACCCTAAAACAGGGGATACGCTTCTGGGATAAACCACCTGTAAACGGCAGGGAAGTAGTCGCTGACGATGTGGTCTGGAGCTTCATACGCAGGTGCACCCACCCCCAGGCGTCCTGGTATTCAACCGAGGCACAATCGCTGGACTACTGGACGAAGACCTTCGATGACATAGCGTCGGGGAAAATTCCCTTGGCGCAATTTGAGGATTGGCTGGTTGAGATAGAGGAAAACTGGATACCTGTGCTGAAGGAGTGGGAGCCTTTAGTGAAAGTCTGGAGGCCTGAGGAGAATCCCGGCCTGTTAGAAAACTGGCCTTCGGTAGAGCAGTTATTCGAGGAAAAAGGGTATGATGTTTCGGGCCTGCCAGTCTGGAGTACCTATGTTAAAAAGATTGACAAATATACCTACGAGTACCGGCGTTTCCAGGCATATTCAATAATATGTGCCCCTCTGCGAGACTGCTGGTTCTCTCCACATGAAGTAGTAGACGAATACGGGTCCCTGGAAGACTGGGAGCATGTCGTTGGAACAGGGGCGTGGATACCGACAGATTATGTCAGCGACAGCTCGGTTAACTTTAAAAGGAACCCCAACTACTGGCAATCCGACCCACTGCTCCCGGACTACAAGCTACCGTATGCGGACAATCTTGTTGTCCTGGCAATAATCGACGATTCTACCTACTACGCAGCCCTGCGGACAGGTAAGCTCGATACCGGTTACGTCGAGTGGGACAAGGTAGACAGTTTCAAGAAAAATTGTCCCGAGATGCTCAACAGGAAATCGGTATCGACAACTACTCATGTCATCCACATCAGGACAGACGAGGGTCCGTTCAGTGATGTACGTGTTCGGCAGGCAGCTATGCTGGCAATAGACCAGCCGAGCATGGCCGATGAGTTCTACGCTGGTTCGGCTAACATACATGCCTGGCCGGTACAGCCAGTCTTCCCCAGCGTCTGGGAGCCGCTGTCAGCGTTACCCCAGGAGGTCCAGGAGCTGTACCAGTATCACCCCGACAAGGCGCGGGCGCTCCTCACGGAGGCGGGCTATCCCGACGGCTTCAAGACTACCTTCATTGTCTACCCCAGTCAGGCAGACCGCGACTCTTGCCTGATAGTCGCGGAGTATCTGAAGGCTGTGGGTATTAATGCTGAAATAGAGGTCCCTGAGGCTACTAACTATGTTTCGATGCTATACGGCAGACAGTACCAGGACATGATATCCTGCTGGTGGGGGAACGACAGCATCTATGACGTTATGGAATGTTGCGACGGCGGATGGCTGGGGTCACCCTATAACTTCTCCAATGTGTTGGACGACTATTGCTACAATGCATATACAACCTACATGGCGGAGCCGGATGCCGATGAGCGAAGCAGAATCCACAGAGATGAAGTACGTTACGTCCTCCCGCTGGTCTATGAAATAGTCCTGCCAACACCGGTCGGTAGTGGTTTCTGGTGGCCATGGCTAGCGAACTATCATGGTGAGGCAGACCTGGGAAAGCCCGATGAGACCCGCTGGGGCGAGATACCCAAGTACCTCTGGATTGACCAGGACCTCAAGTATGAGATAACCGGAAAGAGGGACTAGGTAAAGTCAGGAAATACCGAATAACCTGCAAGAGGTTGCGGGGTGTGGCGAGTAATCGCCACACCCCGTTCCAGTTTGACAACCACGTCACTGTCCACAGGCACGCTATTAGTCAGTAATCCCCAGCATCTCAAGAGCGCGCAGCGCCGGCTCGCACTCAGGGTCGATCTGCAGTGCACTGCGGTACATTTGAACAGCCTGCTCAAACCTGCCTGCCTGCAGCATCCGGGCACCCTGAATAAGGTAAGAGTACTTGAGCTTGGCCAGGGCCAGTACCAGAGAGTTCTCGATATTCCTGTCTCCGGGGAGTATCGCCAACGCCGCCTCAAGCTCAAGGATTTCATTCTGAAAGTCAGCTCTGAAATCGTAAGCAATTGCCTGCATAATGTGGTCCCGTGCCCGGGCATGATTCTCCAGAGTTGCCCGAACTTCGGCCTCGGCATCTCCCATGTTCGTCAGGTAAGTATCGACTGGCAGGCTCAACTCATCGAAGATTTACAGTATCCCCGGAATAACCTGGTCGTCCCTCAGTTTCTGCCTGGGCATATAGTAGGCCAGGTAAGGATGGTTATCGCTGTTAACCGGTGTATCACCGACATACTCTTTTATCATGGTCTCGTCGGTAATGAATGAGTTGAGAAGGGTAAACACATCGTTCAGTCCGACCTCTCCCAGGCTCTCACCTATTACCGGATTCTCCAGTTCGCCCTGCAATAGCTGGTAATCCAGCTTCAGTTCTGCCTTGGCCCCTATCAACAGGGCGTGTCGGGTCGGGTAATTTGTGGTGTACCAGATTGTCGTATGCGGAAAGACCGACTGGAAGGTCTGTAGCAACATCTTGAATGTCACCTCTGAGGCATTATACAGGGGAAGCCAGACGGAAAGGATTCCATTCTCAGATAGCTTGTCAGCGGCCAACTGGAAATACTCTCTGGTGAAGAGGTTGATGCTCAACTCCGGGTGAGTGGTATCACTTTCGATGACATCGTAAGTCTCCTCGGTGGCCATGAGATAGTCCCTGGCATCATCTACTGTCAGCGAGAACTTCGGATTATTGAGGATATCCCGGTTGACCTCGCTGAAATATGCTACGGACTCCCTTTCCGTACCGACAATCTCCAGGCAGTCCACACTCTCGATATCATGACACGTTATCGAGTAGGATGACTCACCACTGGCCAATCCCAGTATGAAGACCTTTCTGGCGTCCTCGCCGGTGGATGCTTTGTATAGAATAAGAGGCAGGTGCCCCTGTAGCTTCTGCGTAAGACGGAGCATCGGATGAGTCCCGGCGACATTCACACCATCGACCTCTATCAGCCTGTAGATACCACCATCAAAAGGGTCAGGCGGTAACTGATGCACAGTGACAGTTGCCTCCACACCCTCCTTGTAGAAAAGGACCTCACCACCGTATTTGACATCGCCAAATACCGGGCTGTACAAAGCGAGGGGTTTTCCTGCGGGAAGGGTCAAGCTACTGACCAGAATAACCACCGCTATTCCGGCCAGGGCCACCTGCTTGAGTCGGCTGCGGACAAGCGGGTTGGCCAACAGGACAGCCGCGCCGAGGGCCAGATTCAGGGAGGCAATAAGGACAATGCCCCCCGTAATCCCTATCAGGGGAATGACGACGAAACCAGCAGCAAAGGAACCCAGAACGGAGCCCAGAGTGTTCACCGAATAAACATCACCGACATATCGGCCCAGCCTATCCTGACTCTGCGTGTATATCTTACTGACCAGTGGAAACGCAATCCCCATAAGCAGGGTGGGGACGAACATTATCAGGAATGAACCAGCGTACCTGGCAACAACGTGTACCACCCAGCTATCACCCTGGTAGAAGGTGGTAATGAGACCGTCCAGCCTGCTGAACCCCCAGATAGACAACATGGCAAACAGTCCGATGAGCACCTCGATAAGTGCCAGCCAGTTGAGCAGGTTTTTCGTCCTGTCCATAAACCTGCCAAACACGAAACTGCCCAGTGCCATGCCAAACAGGAAAGTAGTTAACATTATAGTGAAGGCATAGGTTGTCGAGTGGAGAAAGAAGACCAGTGACCTCGTCCAAAGGACTTCGTAAGCCAGGGCACAGAAACCGGACAAAGCATAAACGGCCAGCACGACATGGAATACGTATCTGGGATATTCACCGCGGTCAGATTTGCGCGCCGCCACCCTCCCCGTTTTGCGCTTCTTCGTTTGGGGTGGTGGTCTGGGTTGTATGCTTGCCTCGTCCGGGATGGGGACCTTATTGAGAAGCAGGGCGGCACCGGCAATCAGGATATTGACTGCCACAGCGACATAGGCAGCTTCTTTGACTCCGAGCATCATGATGAAGAAGAATCCCGCAGTAAAGGTACCGACAACTGCACCGAAGGTGTTGCTGCCGTACAGGCTGCCGATGGCCCAGCCAAGCCTGTCGAATCTCCGGGCAAACAGTTTGCTGATAACGGGAAGGGTCCCACCCATCAGAAAGCTGGGAACGAGCAAAATGAGGAAGGCGAGGATGAATTTCAATATTAGAATAATACCAGTCCCCAAAACGGTACTACAATTACTATGAGCAGTTTTTAGATAAAAGGAAGCCCCACCAAATGATGGGGCTTCCTTACTTTACCTATTTTCTGTTAATCGCTTCTACTTGCTCTTATGTATGACAATACTGCCACTGCCAATCTCTGTGGTAGCATCTGCATCCTCCTCATCGCCCATCTGGTTGTCATAAACCACCTCCCCAGTATCCTTGTCCCAGATTTTTATCCTGAACAGGTCTACATCTGTACTTGGTGTTAGCGCAGCATCAACTGCCGATATCATAAAGCCATAGTTACCCTCACCATTGATGGTACCGGTTCCTTTGTACATGGCTTTCTTGCCAGCAATCACCAGCCAGTCATAACTGCTGGAATGGAAGTTCAAGTTGCCTGTATGGAACTGGAACTCGGTATTACCAGTTGGGACAGTTGCCCCCTTCTTGTATTTTGAAACAAATCCAAATGTTGCTTGGCCTGTTAATAATGGATCAGCTGCATAGGCCCCTTCCGGTGATTCAATCCAGCCACCTCCAGTGACGAAGCCATCTGCAGGATTATAAACGACAATGTAATGATAGCTTGCCGTGCCTTCTGCTCCATGATTATCGGTTACCGTTAAGGTTAGGATATAGACACCTGATTCACTGTATTCGTGGTTACCGCCGACAGAGCCCGCTCCATTGGATTCTATAACGGT
>DATKWT010000004.1 GCA_035529395.1 Dehalococcoidales bacterium
TAGCGAGACTACTCTGGACCAGCCGAAGTTGCCATGGAAAATCTGGTTCATCCAGGTCCCGTACTGCACCCACACCGGGTCGTTGAGGCCGTATTTCTCGATGATTTCCGGGAGCTGACTGTATTGCTGAGGGCTTCTGACGTAGAGGGTGGCCCTTTCGACTGGTGAGAAGAACTGCAGGACGGCAAAGATAAGCAGGGTGACCCCGAAGAGCACCGGGATAAGAAGGAGCAACCTTCGCGCGATGTAAGCTCTCAGTTCCACGAAAGAGCCCCCTTTGTGGATTTCAAGGAAAGCGAGGTAAGGCCCCGAGGGGCTTTACCTCGCCTCTCTCACGTCCCCTATGCTTCTAGAGGGAAGTACCCGGCCATCCAATCCAGGCCTTAGTACTCCTTGCTCAAATCGTACAGGTTGCCGTAGTTCCCCGGCAGTACCGGGTTATGGTAGAAGCCTTTGACCCAACTGCGGAAATAGCGCCTGCCAAGAGGTTGTGCCAGAATAAAGCTGGGCACATCGTCAATATACAACTGGTCCAGCTTACGGTATGTAGCTTCTCTGGCAGCAGCGGTAGTCCCTGCGATCCCCTCGGCGATGAGAGCATCGACCTCGGCATTCTTGTAGTTCTGCCAGCCGGAGAAAGTGCCGGCACTGCTCTGGAACGGGAAGATGAAGTTGTGCGCATCCGGGTAGTCGGCCATCCAGCCTATCTGGAACATCGGCATGAGCGCGGCATACATACCGCGGAGGAGGGTTGGCCACTGCATTACCTGGATGAGTACAGTGAACTTCTCGTTGATGTTGAACAGGTTCTCCTGGAGAATCTCGCAGCCTATCTTCCGCGTTACGTTGCCGGCATTATAGGCGATAGTGAAGGTGAAGCCCTTCTCCCAGACCTCACCACCCCAGGCCTTCTTGAGGTGCTCCTCTGCCTTGGCCAGGTCCCATGTGTACCTGGGTGCGTTGGCATCGTAGTATGAAAGACCTTCGACAATCGCCGAACCGGTCTGCTGCGCCTCGTTCTTCAGGGCATCCTTGAGGTAAACCTCCCAGTTGAACGCGTAGGCTATTCCCTTTCGGACGTCAACGTCGGTAAAGAAGTCGTTGGGGATACCGGCACCGTCCAGCTTACCACTACCGGTGAACGTACTCTCCTCGCTGATGTCGAACTGGAAGAAGAGAGCATCGTTATTGAGAGTGGGGAGGTCCTTCCAGATTGTCAGACCCTCAACACCCTCGAGTTCGTCAATATGGGCCCTGGGGACGTCGACGTGGTCGGCATCACCGGCCTCGAGCATCAAACGCCTGGTGGTCCATTCCTCGACAACCTTGATGACGACGCGTTCCAGCTTGGCCGGGGCACGCCAGTAGTTGTCGTTCCTGACGAGGACGGTCTCGACGCCCTCATCCCATCTCTCCAGCTCGAAGGGGCCGGTGCCATTCATGACTGATTGAATTGGCGAGCCACCGGAAGGCGGGTCATTGAGTGCTTCGTAGGAGGCCTGGGTGCCGTCCCAGTCACCATTCTCAATGCACCACTCCATGTCGAGAATGCTGCCCCAGGAGTTGGAGAGTATCTGTAGGAACGGCTCGTAGGCAGACACCAGATTAAACTGTACCCAGTCGCCGTCAACCTCGACCTTGCTCTTTATCTCGTCGAGGGGAATCAGACCGTCGTCGGTCCGTGTGGTGTGAGTGTCCGTACCGAAGAGAGGCTCGAAAAGCATCCACTGGGGGCCGGCACCGTAGTCCTGTACCATACCGCGTTCGAAGGAATATTCCACGTCTTCGGGGGTCATGGTATTACCGTTGTGGAACTCGACCCCTTTCCGAATCTTGAAGCGGTAGGTCTTGCCATCTTCGGAGACAGTCCACTCGGTAGCCAGAATGGGGTCGAACTCCGTCGTGCTCTCACCCTTCCAGAATAGCAGCGTCTCGTAGACAGCCTGGATAATCTCGCCGCTGGAGGTATCGTAGGCGTAGGCCGGGTCCAGAGAGTCAGGCGGTCCAATGGTAGCATAGATGAAGGTGCCCGGGTTCTTGATATCCGGTTGCGCCGGTTCCTCCTTCTCCACTTCTTTGACTTCGCCAGCCTCCTCTGCCTGACAGGCGGGTAGCAGCATTGCGGCGATTACACATGCTGCTACCAGGGTAAAGATGAACTTCCTTTTCCCTTTCGGTATCATGTTTCCCTCCTTTTTTTAGGCTCGGCAAACTGTTGCCAAGCCTATGCCGGGTCTCCCGCTGAACTAACCTAGTACTATACACCGTTGAAGCAAGCTCGTCAATAGGCGTAGCAGGAAAATTCGCAATTGGTCACAAGTACAGTCCTGGATTAGCCTAGCATAGACACTCTCTTGCTCTAACCACCAAAATACCTATTTCTCATGCGCACTTGACTCATTTTAGGCATAGGTAATATGCGCAAACAGAAGGGGTGTTAGCGAGCCACGGATGCTTAGAAATGAAACCCCAGCAGGTTGAAGTACCAGAGTTGCCAGACGAAGAACACCCCTGCCAGGGCAACGAGTGTGTAGTGCAGACGCGAGGCCAAACGCCAGTAGCGTCTGCGCCACGATAGGAGAGCAAGGGTGACCACCGCGATCATCAGAACAGGGGATGCCAGGGCGGCTGTGAGTCCGGCGTATGCGAGTCCAGGTACGCCGTATACGATTTCCTCCGACCTGCCCAATTGAATGAACAGAATAATAACCAGCGCGGTATTCAATGCACTGACCCCCACAGCCATCCGGCGGGCTAATTGGAGCAGCACGGGATGTGATGTGTTCACCTTGTCCCTGCGCCGATCCAGAAACACTTGGGCAGGGTGCCGTAGCACGGATAGGAAAGCCAACATGCACACTCCAAGTAGAATGCAATGAAACGTGGGGGTTTCATACCACGAGAGTTTGATGAAGGCTATCTGGGGAGCGTCACCATCGAACATGTGGGTGATACGGCCCCGGTTGTCTTCGCGGAAAACCAGTACCTTCCAGTCGTAAACATTACTGAAGACCAGCGGTTCCACCTCGATGCGCCGTCTGGGTCCGGAACCACCCTGCCTGAGCAGCAATACACCGTCACGGCTGGCGGTTACGGTGACCAGGTTGAAAAGCTCGCCTACCCGCTCGATTGTAGTGTATCGGCGGTTTGTAGGTCGATATGTGCCAACATACTTACCGGCACGCTCCTGGAAATCGGCTGGTGGTTTCAGGGTGGGAGAGTCAGGTGAAGGATAGTAGCGATTCAGGAATGTCTGCAGTAACTCTTCCAGCGCCGCTCCCCTACCCCCGCAATTGTAGCAAACGAACAGGCCTGCACCGTGTTCAGGCAGGAGCACTACGAGTGTAGAGAAGTACCTGGTGCCACCAGTGTGCACGAGGAGTCGCTGCGTATTCAGTTTCCTTTCAATGAAGCCGTATCCCATTCCACTGAGTCGATAATCGTGGGTGAAGTGCTGCTGTTGCATGTCTCGCGCAGTACGTTCTTGCAGGATACGATTGCCGTTGTAAAACCCTCCCTGGAGGTGTGCAATCATGAATCTCGCCATGTCCCCGGCTGTTGTGCTCATACCGCCAGCCGGTGTCAACTGGAAATACTGGAACTGACCAGCCTTTTGAGTATGGTTCGTAGAGATGTATCCCGGGGTTCCGTTAGAGGTAAGGTCAGACGGCAATGGTTGCCGGAAGGTGCTGTGGGACATGCCCAGGGGCTTCAGTATATTTTCCTCGATGTACTGGTAAAAAGGCACACCGGAAATCTGCTCCACGATGTATCCGGCCAGTGCAGCTCCATGATTGGAGTAAGCTGTCAACTCTCCGGGAGGCCGTACCCGGTCGGGCATGTTATTAGCCAGGACTTCACCCAGCGGCAGTAAATCTTCGGCACTGTGTGCTTCGGTGCCAAGAAACCGGCTCGCCAGCCCGGACGTGTGCATAAGCAAATGCGAAAGCGTGATGGGTTCGGCGTAGGTGTCCGGGATACGGAAGTTCTCCAGGTACATGTTGATGTCGGTATTCAGGTCCAGTTGCCCTCTTTCTACGAGTTGCATCACGGCGGTCCACGTGAATAGCTTGGAGACTGAACTCACTCGAAAAAGTGTCTCATCAGCACTGACCGGTATTTGCTTTTCAATATCGGAGTACCCATAGCCTTTGGCGAAGATTGCCCCACCGTCCTTGACTACTGCCACCGTTGCCCCGGGAATGTGGTGTTCATCCAGTTGTCCTTGCACAAACTCGTCCATAAAGGTTTCTAACTCGTCAGGGTCGGTAAGGCCTGGCTTATCGTGGGGTACGGAGTACTCTGGCTGTTCTGTACTGGCATCCACAGCTTCCGGGAACGGGAGTTGCCCGGCAACTATGACAGCCATACCTACCATAAAGGCGGAAATCACTATCATCTGAAAGGTACGTACTCGACCTTTCATGGATATACCTCTTCCTGGCATTCGCGTGGACCATTTGATGTGGCCGTTTCAGTTAGTCACAGCACCAAATGGTACATCGGGCCGCATTCAATGTCAAAGCCCTATCCGACCCTGAGGGCACTTCAGCCTGCCTCTTCAACGATAGGTACGGCCGGTGCGGACCGGTAGCCAACGAGACGTTTCACAAACGACTTGTGCAGTCCAAGTCACACAAAAGCCTATAATGTTACCCTCGGAGGATAAACGAATAGGCTGGGCATCCCGATACCGGGAAAACCCAACCCTTTCTATTCTAATGGCTATGCCAGCAAAGACCTAGCTCTTACCGATTCTGAACATCTTGGTTCCACAGTTGGGGCAGACACCCTGGGTTGCCGGTTTTCCGTTCTTCATGGTTACGGCCTTGGCGTCCTTCATCTCCCTCTTAGCGCGGCACTTCACACAATAAGCTTCCATACGATTTCCTCCCCTGTTTTCACCGAGATTACGACATTCACTCCTGTATGTCAAGGCAGCGTTGTATCATCCTTAAGGGGTTCGGACGGTGCCCACGCCACAAATAGAGCAGTCTGTGGTTCAGGCACAAGAAAAGGGCTGCGGGATTTCCCGCAGCCCTTTTCAGTGTACTACCTGACAGACCAGGCTAGAAGCCAAACAGCGCCGGTTGCTCGGTCTCTCTCCTGACTGCCTCTTCTTCCTTCCTTTCCCGCCTCTCGGTTCGGTCTCCTTCCTGTCTGGCTAGTGTTCTCTT
>DATKWT010000005.1 GCA_035529395.1 Dehalococcoidales bacterium
GCAGGGGTGTCTGGGCGTCATTCTTACAGAATGACGTTAGCAGAATCCGAAACCAGATTCTGCCGGTGTCCCCCAGATATGATTTTTCCCCCCTTCCTCGGTAGGAAGGCTCTTCCTGGCCAGGAAGGGGAAGGCGGCCCAAATGGGCCGCACGGGGATTGGTCGAAAGGGTTTTTCAGCATCCTGCTAGGGGGACTGTACAAGTATGCGGGGCAGAGGCGGGAATTCAACCGTCGACGGCTCTTCGCTGCCGGTCACGGTTACCGTGCCCGGATAGGCGGTGTACCAGCCGGGGGGAACCTGGGTATCGTCATCGTCAAGCTGGTCCCAGGTGAAAACATACACAATGCTGACAGAAGCTCCCACTTCTATACTCCGGTCCTCTTCTGTCAGTATACGGACCGGTCTCAGAGTACTGTCACCTGCTATGGTGAATCTCGGTGGAAACGGAGTCACTACGATGGTCTCGTTACTAGTGTTACTGAAGGTCAGTTGGTAACTCACTTTGTGCCCGTACTCCGCGATAGTCGATTCTAAGGGGGTCACCTGCATATCGAACAAAGACACCATAGCCGCTTCCAGTGCCGGGGCAGTCGCCGCCTCCTTGGCAGCACCCACCATGGGAGCATCAGCTGTGCTTTCCGCTTCCTCTACGACCGCTTGCGCGGTGAATACTCCCTTTTCGACACCACGCTGAGCGCTCTCAACTACACCGGCTCCCGGAGAAGACACCCCGGTGAACATCCCTGTCCGCCACATCACCGTAACCACGGCAACAATCATGACCAGGGTGACGGTCGCAGTGCGCCAGACCGGGCTCTGTGGTACCAGCCTGTCCAGAATATCCCGGAACCAGTTCTTCTCGACTCTCTGACCGGCAGCAACTTCCTGCTCGGTCAGCTTCATGAGCAATCGCGACTTCAACTGGTCCTTGAACTCCACCGAGGGACCGGTATGGAGATCAGACAGCCTGCGGCTGAATTCGATAGTCGTACGGAGGTCTTCATCGGCGTCCTCACCAATGCTGACCCCTTCGCCGGCAATCAGCCGTTCGATGTTCTCCAGGAAGTCCTGCTCTTCCCTCTTATGCCTGGGCATTCTTCGCCTCCGGGAAGCTGTCTCTCAGCTTCCGCACTGCCCGGTAGAGCTTGGTACCTACATTCGATTCTGACAGGCCCGTCACCCCGGCAATCTGCCGGTTATTCAGTCCTGAGCCAAACTTCAGGGAAACGAGCTCCTGCTCTTCTCTGGAAAGCCGGGAGAGACACTCCCGCAACTTTTCCCGCTCTTCCTGGTTCTCCACTGCTTCATCCGGCGGCAGCTCCGGTGATGATACGTCAATCTCGGCTTTTTCCAGTGACACTGTTTGCCGTCTGCCGTGTACCCGGTAGTAGTCGATAACCGTATTTCGGGCAATAGTAAATATCCATGTCGAAAACGAGGCCTTGTTGCTGGAGAACCTGGTGAAGTTTGTCAAGGCCTTCTCAAATGTTCCCGATGTCAGGTCTTCTGCTACCTGCACGCTATTCACCCGGTATTTTATATACCGGAAGACCCTGGGAAGGAACTCCTCATAGAGCTCGGCAAAGGTCTCCCGGGCGCTCCTGATTTCGTTTATAGTACTCACCCTGGTCCATCTCCAGCTATGAAGCATCCCAGGGTTGCCCCGCACTTACTGATACGATGCAACCATGGGAGTATCACACTAAATTATGCCGAATATGTCATGATGTTGCAAGCTGCGACGGCAGCCGCTAGTTGTAGTGCCATTACTACCTGCAGAAAAGGGAAGGGTTTTCTTGTGTGGGATAAGGCATTGCCCCATGAGGAGGCGGCCAGTACCGCAGCTAATCGCATGGGTGCTCTCCGTTGACAACCAGCATCGGCTGTACTGGAGTGTCACTGATGTCCCGGACGGGTACGGAAGCTTGATTCCAGACACTTAATCAGATAGAGTGTTCATTGCAGGGTACGTCTTAAACGCTGACGACGAACACTGGCGAGCAGTCACTCGGTACCTTCCGGAACGTAGATGTCCGGGCCCGTGTCTGGATTAACCGGATAACGCGTATCTGGATTGACCGGATAACGAAGGACATCAGAGCCATAATTGTAAAGAAGGGGAGAGGTTGGTGTCTGGAAGGCAACGAGTAACTCGAAGGTAATGATGCGTAGTATGGGACTTGATATCGGCGATAGGAGGATAGGGGTTGCCCTCAGTGACCCCGGCGGGATACTGGCCAGTCCGTTTACAATCATCGAGCGAAGCGAACTCCGGCAGGAGCTTGAGGCCATTGCTGATATCGTGAAGCAGCAGGAGGTAGCGCTCGTAATCGTTGGCTTACCCCGTTCTATGGATGGCACTATTGGCGGTCAGGTACGTAAGGTACAGGACTTCGTACAGGAGCTGTGCCGATGCATCGATGTTCATGTAGAGTTTCGGGATGAACGCCTGACGACTGTATCGGCAAGACGTCTGATGAAGAGTGGCGGCAGGAAGAGCCGCAAGAAGGTGCGCTACGATGCCGCCGCGGCCGCCATAATCCTGCAGGGTTACCTGGAGGAAGGACGCTGACTGTGGAGAAACGTCGTGAATTGCTTGGTGTAGTCGACCGGGAGTTCCTCCGGAATCCCAGAAGCTTCATAATTCAGAGCCTTGTTGCCACTGTCGTCGTTGCCATAATCCTGTATTTCGTTGAGATGCTCACACATGCGGCCATCGTTGCTGCCCTGGGGGCAAGCACTTTTATTGTCTTCGCCATACCACGGTCCCGTACCGCCGAGGCGCGGAGATTGGTCGGCGGTCATGTCGTGGGAGTGGCTGTTGGTGCTCTGTGTTATTTCCTGCTACTGAACGGAGTCCTGAGGGAGCTAGCCATTGAGTGGGAGTACGTTTCGTGGCTGGTTGGTGCTCTGGCAGTAGGATTGTCGATTTTCGGGATGACCGTCACGAACACGGAGCATCCTCCGGCTGCAGGGACGGCCCTCGGCATTATCGCGCACGGGTGGACGAATAAGACGGTTATCTTCATTCTGGTCTTCGTCCTGTGTCTGGCCATTGTCCGCAGGTTACTGGGACGCCATTTGGTGGACCTGTATTGAGCTTGTTTGCAGGTGCTGCTTGCTGCACCACAACCGTTACGCATTCGGTCTGAAGGATATTGATTCGAGATGACAACCGAGGCTACTTCTTTTCAACTGCTGAAGACCTGCCCCGGGAGCCGGGCCCGCGCCGGGGAACTGGTAACTCCCCATGGTATCGTGCCCACGCCGGTACTGCTGCCGGTGGGCAGTCAGGCCACAGTGAAGACGTTAACCCCGGAAGAGATAAAGGGTGTCGGTATGACAATGCTGCTGGCCAATACCTACCACCTCTATCTTCGGCCTGGCATTGCCGCAATCGAGAAACTGGGTGGTTTGCACAGGTTCATGAGCTGGGATGGGGCTATTCTTACCGATAGCGGGGGGTATCAGGTGTTCAGCCTGGCATCACTGCGAAAGGTCAATGATGAAGGCGTGTTGTTCCGCTCACACATCGACGGCAGCGAGCATTTCCTTACCCCTGAACGTGTAGTGCAGTATCAGGAGGCACTCGGTGCCGACATTGCTATGGTCCTCGACGAGTGCCCGGCGGTCGATAATAGTCCGGAACAGGTGCGGCAAGCGATGGTGCGAACGCACCAATGGGCGGAGCGATGCCAGCGAGCACACAGCCTTGATAGACAGGCGCTCTATGCTATTGTGCAGGGTGGTGTTATTCCCGAACTGCGACGAGAGTCGGCCGAATTCCTGGTATCCCTGGACTTCCCGGGCTACGCTATCGGCGGACTGTGCATTGGCGAGCCGAAGCAGGTAACTCTGGATATCACCGGGCAGACGGCTGCCCTGCTACCCGAGGACAAACCGCGCTACCTGATGGGTGTCGGCTCACCTGAGGATATCGTCGAAGGGACGGCTCGCGGGATTGACATATTTGACAGTGCCTTACCGACTCGTGTCGCCCGGAACGGTGCTCTGTTTACATCCGGGGGGCGAGTGAATATACAGAATGCTGCCTACGCCCGGATGGAAGCGCCCATCGAGGAAGGGTGCAACTGCTACACCTGCCGGACATTCTCGGCGGCGTACCTTCACCATCTCTTCAGGTCTCGGGAGCTACTCGCCTATCGACTGGCGACAATCCACAACCTTACCTTTATTAGCAGCCTGGTGACGAAGATGAGGGACGCTATTCTGGAAGGCACCTTCGAATCTTTTCGGGACCGGTTTCTGTACAGCTACCGCCCTACCGACGAACGGATACGGCTTGAGCAGAAGCAGAAGTGGCTGCGGTCGAGGAAAGTCGCCGGGTAGCCGCCTAGTTCGCCCCGGTATCGATACCCTGAAGTCGCTGGATGATGCTCCCGGCTTCACTGATGATACCGTCGATAATTTCCTTCACGCTGGGAATATCGCGGATAAGCCCGACAACCTGACCCACGGTGAACAGGGCATCACTGATGTCTCCACTATTGTATGCCTCCCTTACCTTGTCACCGCTTATCAGGGGGAGTATCTCTTCCAGCGGAGCGCCGCTCTCCTCCATCTCCAGTATCTTCTGCGCGAACCCGGTCCTGATTACCCTTTCCGTATTGTTGATAGCCTTGTGGACCAGCATGGTATCGGCTTCACCAAGCTGGAGCAGCCATTCCTTAGCCTTCGCGTGCAGGGTACACTCCTTGCTGACGGTAAAGCGGGTGCCCATGAGCACACCCTCAGCGCCCAGGGCCAGGGCGGAGACAAGCCCGCGGGCATCGGCGATACCGCCGGCGGCAATAACGGGTATCTTCACGGCATCGACACAGATAGGGATAAGGACGGATGATGCTACATCGTCGGGCAGGGGATGTCCCGCTGCCTCAAAACTGACGACACTCACCGCATCTACTCCCACGCGTTCTGCTGTCCTGGCATGCCTGGCACCCCCGACCTTGTGCATTACGATAGCCCCGGCATCCTTGAGCATTTTCATGTACGAATCGGGACTGCGACCGGAGGTTTCGATTATGCGCACTCCCTCTTCAAGGGCAGCGGTAAAGTACTCTTCGTAGTTGACCGGCCGAATCGTCGGCAGCAGGGTAACGTTCACCCCGAACGGCTTGTCGGTCAGGCCTTTGGTCTTCCTGATTTCTTCGCGTAACTCGTCGGTAGTCTGGTGGTTGAGCGAGGTTATCATTCCGAGTCCGCCGGCATTGGAGACCGCCGATACCAGCTCGGCGCGTGATAGCCCTCCCCCGAGTGCGCCCTGAATTATGGGATATTCGATTCCCAGTAACCCGGTAAGCCTGGTCTTGAACACTGTACTGACCCCCTTCCAGAAAAGAGCGGGTACTGCTCTGGGCTAAATACCGGCAGTACCCGCTGCTCTGTATATCACTCTGCTACCGGACTATGTCCCGTCTCAGGAAGCAAACTGCTTGTTCATTGTTTGCAGTATCTCTTCAGCCTCTTTAACGGTGCGTTCAATAACATTGGCGACAGTGGTGATATCCTTTATCCTGCCCACGGTCTGCCCTATCATCAGGATTCCATTTACGGGGTCGCCTTCCACGGTAGCTTTGGCGAACAGGCGTCCACCGACGGCAAAACGCATTGCTGAGCCGAGACCCCGCTGACCGCCGCCAACACCAATCGCCTGTCTCCTCAGGTTGTTGGCCTCTTTGAAAAGCTGTCCCCAGGAAAGACCCAGGGTTTTCTTCATGTGCAGACCGGCCGATATCGCATCGAATAGCGGGAGTGCTTTCTTTTCGAGCAGTTTTTCCGCGGCCTCGTTGCGCAGCACGCGGCAGTTGATGCCGTCAAAAGCCGGGTCGATAACGGTGTCTTCTTCGCTGGCATTAACCCAGGTCTGCTTGACAGTTTCGGCTACCTCGGCCTCATCGGTGGCGGCCAGCCGGCTACCCATCGATATACCCTGGGCACCCAGGGCCAGGGCTGCTGCCAGCCCACGACCATCGGCATAGCCGCCGGCGCCGATGCACGGCACCTTTACTGCTTCGGCGATTGTGGGTACCAGCACCAGAGCACCGACATTACCGGAGTGGGATGCTGCCTCGTACCCGGTGATAATAATGCAATCAGCGCCAAGTTGCTCGGAGCGCATGGCATGCCTTAGCATGGCAATCGTCCCGATGACCTTGCCGCCGTAATTGTGTACCGCTTCGATAAGAGGAGCAATCTCCGGGGGTCTTCCCAGAGCGTAATTCAACACCGGTACCTTCTCTTCAATGATTACGGGAACCCTTTCCCTTGCCCCTACTCCAAGCGTAAGGTTGACACCGAATGGTTTGTCGGTCTGCTCCCGGATTTCCTTAATGGCACCTCTTAGCTTGTCGGCAGCATACCACTGTGCGGAGAGGACACCAAGACCTCCCGCATTGGATACGGCTGCAACCAGTTTAGGTGTGGTTAGCCAGTTCATTCCTGCCAGCATGATGGGGTACTCGATACCGAATAGCTCGGTCATTCCTGTTTTCATTCTGCTATCTCCTTCTATCAAATTTTCTGGTCACTTTTTATCCGCCCCACTGACCACCAAACCGATACAGTGTGTATGGACTATGCTTCACCTCCTGCTATCGTCTGATATTGTTATGTAGTGACCTCCATTTTGCCCAGGCGCTTCATAATGCTCCTGGCTTCGCTGATAATGCCGTCAATGATTTCCTTGACAGTGGGGATATTATGTATCAGGCCGACAACCTGGCCGACCGTTATCGGTGCCCCGCCAACATCACCGGTTTCGTAGGTATTCCTTCCCCGCTGGCCGCTTATCATCGGCAGCAATTCCTCCAGGCTGGCTCCCTGGTTCTCCATCTCCAGTATCTTCTCGGTGTGCTCGGTCCTCACCACACGGGACGCGTTCTTGATTGATTTCTGGATGAGTATCGTATCCGCTTCACCGACTCCCAGCATCCATTCCTTGACGTTGGGATGCATATTGCATTCCTTGCTAGCCATGAAGCGGGTGCCCATGAGCACGCCCTCGGCACCCATGGCCAGTGCGGCAACAAAACCACGGGCGTCGGCAATACCTCCGCCAGCGATAACCGGCACCTTCACGGTATCAACGGCTATCGGGATGCGGACCATGGAAGTAACCTCCTCCTGTCCCGGGTGACCGGCAGCCTCGGTACCGAGGATAGTAACTGCATCGGCCCCCACCCGTTCCGCCGTCGAGATATCTCTTATCCTTGTTGCCCGGTGCATCACCGTCGCACCGGCATTCTTGAGCATCCTGATGTACGGCTCGGGGCTGCGGCCCGAGGTCTCGACAATGCTGACTCCTTCGTCCAGAACAGCCTGGAAGTAGTCCTCGTAGTTGACCGTCCGGGCCATGGGAAGCAAGGTAACATTGACAGCAAAGGGCTTGTCGGTCAGGTCCTTTGTCTTCCTGATTGCCTCCCGGAGCTGGTCTATCTCGGTGTATGTCAGCGAGGCAATAATACCCATCCCCCCTGCATTGGAAACGGCCGCGACAAGTTCCGGCCCCGACAGGTAGGCCATAGGCCCGGCGATAATCGGGTATTCTATGCCGAGTAGTTCCGTTATTCTGGTCTTGAACATCTGCACGTATCCCTCCTCCTGACTGTCTATCATATTACCTGCGGGCAAGCGGTGTGTCAACCGTGCCAATAAGCCCGCAGGACACTGCCACCTGCCTGATGCGGGCTTACATCGTATCTGTTCCGACTTCGTGTCAGCCTCCACCGAGTATATACAGTATGTGCAGTTCGTCCCCATCCTTAACGGGCCTGGCAAGCTCGTCGGTGCTGGCGAATTCTCCATTGACATAGATACTGACGTAGTCGAATAACTCGCCCTCCCGGGCGTAAAGCATCCGGCTGATATCGGGAAACCTCTCCACAAGACGGTCAAGGCATTCCCCAGCCGTGCTACCCGGTACTTCAACCACCTCTTGCTCAGAGGTATAGGTTTGGAGATACGATGGAATGTTAATCTTTACGCTCATTTCCTCTTCACACCTCACCCCTGGTGCCGTCTACTCAAAAGGTTGTTGCCAGCATATCCCGCGGGATTGTGCCACGGTATTCAATGAATAGGTTTCTGCTGGCTCCTATCATGATGCTGAAAAGGGGAGTCCGGAGGGATTCCGCCCCTTTTGGCAAGGGTGTCTGGGCGTCATTCTTACAGAATGACGTTAGCAGAATCCGAAACCAGATTCTGCCGGTGCCCCCCGGATATAATCCTCTACCCCCTTCCTCGGTAGGAAGGCTCTTCCTGGCCAGGAAGGGGAAGGCACCGCCCCTTCTGAGGGGCCCCGCCTCTTCTGAGAGGCGCCCCATCTGGGCCGCACGGGGTTGGTCGAAAGTGTTTTCCAGCACACTACTAGAAATGTAGCTCCATCGCCCTCGGCGGGCAGGTTTTAATGCAAAGACCGCAGGCAAGGCATTTATCATCATGGAATGTCACTCTTCTGGTCTCCGGGTTAAGCTCAAAAGCACCGGTGGGGCAGATGGTCATGCAAACACCACACTGGGTGCACCGTTCCTCGTTGCGGGTTACACTCTGGCTTAGGGATTGTATCCTGACTCCGGCGTCGACCATGTACCTGATGCCTGCGTCATATTTTTCCTGCTTGCCCTTGAGTTCGAGCACCATCAGGCCTTCCTCTTCCGGGGTCACTGAAGCCTTGAGGATATTGAATTCAAGATCGTAGTCCTTTATCAGCCGATAGACTATCGGCCGGTCCACGAGGCGCCGCGGGAAGCGCAGCACTATTCTTCGGGATACCGTTTTTTGAGAAGGTTTTCTTCTGGAAGTCGTCATTTACCCACCTCTGGCCAGTGTTGTCTTATGTGTCTGCTCCGGACCTTCACCGGTTGCAGTCTGCCGGGCTATCCGCCGTGGTTTACAGGCCACGGAACTTCGGCTCTCTCTTCTCGACGAAAGCCCGAGCACCCTCCTGATGGTCCTCTGTGCCGAAACAGAAGCGCATCGCGAATGAGTACCACTCCTTCCACTGCTCGACCGGCATGTTGACTGAACGCCGAATCCCTTCCTTGGCCAGCTGCACCGAAATCGGCGGTTTACTGGCTATCTTGGCAGCCATTTCCAGCGTCGCCGGCATCAGCTCTTCATGGGGTACCACCCTGTTCACCAGACCGATGCGGTAGGCCTCTTCGG
The DNA here is from genome assembly GCA_035529395.1 of Dehalococcoidales bacterium. Lineage (NCBI taxonomy): Bacteria > Bacillati > Chloroflexota > Dehalococcoidia > Dehalococcoidales > Dehalococcoidales bacterium. Next base: position 9,187 of record DATKWT010000005.1, read on the forward strand.
CATCGATGATGTCTGTTGTCAGCATTAACTCATAGGCCTTGGCCAGCCCGACCAGCCGGGGCAGGATAAGCTGCGCTTCATCGGGAATCAAGCCCACCCTGAGGAAGACTTCACCGAACCTGGCACGCTCCGAGGCTATCCTCATATCGCACATCAGGGCAGTATCACACCCGTAGCCCACAGCAGCGCCATTGACTGCGGCAATGGAAGGCTTGTTAATTGTCAGAAGTGCCTCAGACCCGCCGGTCATGTGTCCCCCCTGCAGGTACCGGAGTTGCTCTTCCCGGTAGGCTTTCTGCCTCTCTTCCTGAGTACCTTCGGCACCGAGGAAAATGGTCTTGACATCATCGCCGGCGCAGAACCCACGGCCAGCCCCGGTAATCACAATCACCCTTATCTTGTCGTCGCGATTGGCCTCGTCAATCGCCTGGCCAAGCTCGGCATGGGTCTTGTGAGTCAGAGCATTCATGGCCTCGGGCCGGTTCAGCGTAATCACGGCAATGTTGCCGCTCTCAACGGAATAGAGGATTTCTTCGTACGCCATTATGATAGTTCCCCCCTTCACAATTACCCGGGGCAGTTTGATTATTTCCAGTCTGGCCAGTTAAGAGGTAGAAAAACCACATCCAACGCCGGAATACTAAAGAGTATGTCTCTTAAAATAAAAAGTGCGCCTCTCAGAATAATAGTCTCACTATCAGTGGTTTGTCAATTTGCGCCACGACGCATCATGCTGACGGGTTACCTTTGACAAAAGGAAGCCGGGCTTGCTAACCTAAGTATGAAGTTGGCGTAAGTGGACGGGTTTCAGTTCTGAATAGACAGACAGGTGCGGTAAGAGAAAGTAGAGCTTTGCCATTCAGGAAAGTAGACCTGCACGTACATACCCCCAAATCGGCGTGCTACAGCGATACGTCTGTCACTCCGGAGGAGATAGTCGATGCTGCGCTGGCCGACGGTCTGGATGCGATTGCGATTACGGACCACAATACCGTCGAAGGAATCGAGGAAATCAGGCAGGCGGCAACAGAAAGAGGACTCTGTGTCTTTCCGGGAATAGAGCTGTCGACCGCAGGGGGCCATATCCTGGCCCTGTTTCCCACGGATATGCCTATTGAAGAGTTGCGCGATTTTCTGGACTATGTCGGAGTCGACCGCGAAGGACGGGGTGACGCCATTGTCCAGGCCAGAGGCAATACTGAGGAGGTCCTTGAGAAAGTGGAAGAGCGGGGTGGGCTGGCCATTGCCGCTCACGTGGAGAGATGGCCGAGCGGGTTTCTGGAAACGAACCAGCCCCGCCGGGTGAAGAGAGCGATTCATGGCAGCGACCACCTCAGTGCCCTGGAAATAACTGTGCCCCAGAATAAGGGGTTGTGGAACGCCGGGGAGGTGCGTGGCTACCCGAAGCAACGTGCCTGTATTCAGGGGTCGGACGCCCATGCGCTGGAGGATATCGGCCGCCGTCCTGTGTATATCAGGATTGGGGAAATTACTCTGGACGCTCTGCGGATGGCCCTCCGTGCCTATGAAACAGAGGTCGCCTTTCCCGGTGAGCTGTGTCGTCGCGAGTAGCTATCGCTTTGGCAGCAACGGGGCCACTGACTACCGGAGAAGAAAGGGAGCAGGCTTATGGAGTATCCGGATATCATCTATACCAAGGAGAATAGCATTGCCACCATCACCCTGAACCGACCCGACAAGATGAATGCCTTCACCCCTGAGATGTCAGATAGCCTCTACCGAGCCGTGGAGGATAGCGCCAACGACAAGAGCGTGCGGGTGATAATACTCACCGCCACCGGGCGTTCCTTCTGCGCGGGTGCGGATGTCAGGGCCATGGCGCAAAGATTCGACAAACCGGAGGCAGAGCAGAAGTACGAAATGGCGCGGTCGGAGCGTGTTTCTCTCCACCTTCTGATGCAGAGATGTGACAAGCCCATTATCGGTGCCATAAATGGAGTGGCCGTAGGTGGGGGGCTTGACCTGGCCTGTGCCTGCGATGTCCGGATAGCTTCGGATAAGGCAAGGTTTGCTGAGGTATTCGTGCGCAGGGGCATGATGCCGGCTTCCGGGGGAACATACTTTCTGCCCCGGTTGGTCGGCATCGATAGGGCCTGCCTGATGGCCTGGACTGGTGATATGATTGGTGCTGAGGAGGCGGAACGGATAGGGCTGGTGACTATGGTCGTTCCCCACGATGAGCTTGAGATTGCCGTCATGGAGCTGGCAGAGAAACTGGCCAAAGGGCCGCCGCTGGCGATACAGAGGACGAAGCGCGCTATTTACGAGGGTCTGGAAATGGACCTTGAGGAGACGCTCAAGTACATCGGCCCGATTATCAACGAGCTCAACCAGACCGAGGACCACAAAGAGGGTGCCACGGCTTTCGTCGAAAAGCGGGAGCCGGTATTCCGTGGGGAATAGAAACGCAGAAGAGCCTCCCTGACCGGAACTGGAATGTACTGGAAAAGCACACGATATTGACTTTCACCGGCTCTCTTCCTGCTCCCCCCTGCTATGAAAGTGGCGGCCGGTCAGTCGCCAGCAATGTCTCCTGTCTATATTATGTCAAACTATTAGATTAGCCCCGTCAATACCCGGAAGGAGCTAATCTTTTGTGTGTCTTTGTGGTGACGGCGCGATAACACATCGGCAGTAGTCTTCCCTTGACCCGGCCAATGATTACGTAATCTAGCAGGTCACCGAAATACATTGTCTGGTTCTCTATGCCGGCCGGTACGAAATCACGCTGTCTGTTAAGGTGTCTATTCGTTAGGGTTGACGACTCGCCCGATAAACAGAATGCTATCGGTCTTGACATCGCGAATCAGAAAGATGAAGGGATGGTCGACCGTGACCTCGACAGGCCGTTCTGGCATACCCGTCAATTGCATCATCACCGCTGTGGCCGCAGCTGCTTCTGTCCCGGACTCATCCACAGACACGAAGGCCTTGTGGACAACCTCCGCTATGAACAGCTCATAATTGCCAGTCATTCCTGAGAAGTCTGCACCCATGGAGAAGGCAATGGGCATGCCCATTGCGGCCAGCGTCTCCTTCAAGCTGAACTCCGATTCAAACTCGAATCCTGGCATTGTCAGAGCGACACTTCTCCGTTCCAGACTCGTTAGAATGGTACTTACACGTTGTGCGTCTAATGCCCTTTCAAATGCCTGGAATTGGTCGGCTCGAGGAAGCAGAATCACCATTGAGAGCTCGTTCCCATCATACGGTAGTTCAACCGCCTGGTAACCATCACCTTCGGCGTAACCGAACATCTCTGTCTGCTTCATCATCGGCGCAATGACTGCAGTACCGTCGAGTAGATGGAACGGCCCGTCTTCCGTCGAATTCTCGTTAAAAGGATAAAGCCAGGCAGCATTGAAGTAAATGGCATTGGTAAGCACAAGCCGGGTGAGCTCGTTGATAACACCCTGTGGAATCAGGTTTTCAATCCGTTTTTCAGTCTGGTCGCTGACCCAGTTGTTGATTGTAAGGCGAGACTCCTCCGGTTCTGTATCGAAGTCGAGTGTTCTCAGTCCGGCGCCGTAGTTCTCTGCCAGGACATCCAGGAACCCGGGGAGGAAGCTATATCCGTTTTGACCCCAGATGGCATTGACAATATTTAGACGGAAACCCTCGCCATCCTTACCCTTGGCACCTTCACCGCGTTTATTCAGTTCAATATCCAGCCCGTTAAACACCGGATGCAGGCTGCCTTGAGGGAGAGTAAAGTGAAGAGTGTCCGCCATTTGCTGCTCCGTTTCCCCGCGGGCACCGGCATGCGTCATCGCCAGCGCCAATGAGATACTGTAGGGAGAGTAGAAGATGTTGCCCTCTCTTTTCCCAAGTTCCTGGTACAGGTCGAAAGCGAAGGCACTGTTACCATTGATTAGAGATATCAGCTCAGACTCGCCCACGTCTGGAGAGGCCACACGCTGCTTGTCTGATTGCAGCAGTTCGGTCAACTGCGGCTGGCCACAGGCCATAAGACTCAGCAGCATAACCGTTATCACGGCGCAGAGTAACAGCTTCTTCATTTTACTAACCTCCAAATGGTGATGCTAACTCAATTATACGATTATAGTGATAGAGTATCACATCAACCTGTCGTCCGGGATTCAGCCCGGGCAGAAGGTCATACTCTAGCAGGGTGTTGAAAAAGGGGAGTCCAGGGGGGTGCTCCTCAGAAGGAGCGTAGCCCCTTTGACTCTCCGCTTGTAGTTGCATCCCCGAACTCTGATCAGAATAGTCCCACACACCCTTAGGTGCAAACGACCCTTGCCTGAAATTGTCCTTCACACCGTTTTGGGGTGTCAAAGAGGGGTGTAACCCCTCTTGAGGGGGATTTCAAGGGGGTGTCCCCCTTGATTCATCTTTCACCTAACAGGACCTTCGCACTGGTGTACGCCCCTATCTCGTGTGGCTCAGACGGCCCATCTGGGCCGCACGGGCATGGTCGAAAGGCTTTTTCAGCACCCTGCTAGAATCTCCTGATAGTTCTTGTATGGACACAATCATGGGAGTATAATCTCTTCAAGTAATAGACATCAGGTGAAGGATGAGACTATTCTCACAAAGGCATGGTTACAAGCCAGTTAAGAGTGTGATTCAAATAGAGTCTATAGACGAAGAATTACGCACAGGACTCTGGAACGCACTCGACATTTATTATTGGAGTGCGGGTAGGCCAAGTGAACTCCTGCATAGTCCTTAAAATAGTGAATTAGAAGCATTGTTTGGTCGGTTGTGGCTTGACTACTTCAAACAACCGCTTGATACCATGCCAGAGTATCCATACTTAGTTACGAAAGAAATACGAGACGAATATTTCTCTTGCCTATGGTCAGAGGTTTATGACATTGTGGAATTCATCGCAAACAACTATCCTAATTCGTCTGTGAATAAAAGATTTATAAGCTACTGCAACTCTATTCTGGAGCGTGAAGTTTCTGGTTACCGATTTATTGGAGAAACGATTACTCCCATCACTAATGAAGGGGAGATTGCTGAAATAGAAGAAGCCTTACAAATTGCCAAGGCTTTAGGGCCCGTCGCTATTCATTTGAACTCAGCGTTAGAAAAGTTATCAGATAAAAAATCGCCCGACTTCAGAAACTCAATTAAGGAATCGATAAGTGCTGTTGAGGCGATTTCTAGCCACATTGCTAGTAAAGACAAAGCGGAGCTTGCCGAAGCATTGACAATACTCGCAGAAAAGATACAGCTACATTCTGCGCTACGACAAGGATTCATCAAGTTATATGGATATACAAGCGATGCAGATGGAATACGTCATGCTTTATTGGAAGAACCTGCATTAGATTTCGAAGATGCTAAGTTTATGCTAGTAGCTTGCTCAGCATTCATAAATTATCTCAAGGTCAAAGCATCAAAAGCAGGAATTGACCTGACTTGAGAACGAACAGCAGCACACCTCAGTTGTGATTCAGCGTGGTGCGGCGCTTCCCCTTCTCTCTATCTCCCATACCCCACTCTTTAAATCCATAGATGGTAGGGGGTCTTGCACCGTAAATCGTCAGGATATCCGTGGTGTCGGTATGCCCCGTAAAATCTCAAACCAGATCTTTAACCAGGCGAAGTGCCTCGCCCAGCTTGTCTTTATCCCTGCCGCCGGCCTGGGCCATTGTCGGCTTGCCACCGCCGCCACCGCCGGTTACCCTGGCTACTTGTTTTACTATGTCTCCGGCGTTGTAACCTTTTTCGACAAGGTCAGGGGTCACAGCAACCAGAAAGGCCGGTCTGTCGCCATGCACCGTACCCAGTACCACGACGGCGCTCTTCAGTCGGTCCCGCAGGAAGTCGCTCATCTCGCGAAGTACCTGCTGCGGGAACGGTCGTACTTCCGCCACCAGCACGGTTACCCCTTTTACTACCTCCGCTCGTGATAACAGCTCCTCAGCCACCTTCCGGGACATCTCCCTCTCCAGGACCAGGCTTCGTTTCCGCTCGCTTTCCAGTTCGGCAACCAGTCCGGAGACCTTCTCCTCCACCTCATCCGCCGAAGCTCCCACAGATTGGGCAATTCTATCAAGCTCGGAGAAGCGCTGCTCTATCAACTGTTCAGCCACCCGGCCGGTAACAGCTTCAATCCGGCGCAGCCCGGAACCGATACTGCTCTCGCTGGTAATCAGAAAGGGACCTATCTGGCCTGTCGATAATACGTGTGTACCGCCGCATAGCTCGGCACTGACAACAGGCTCTCCGCTCTTCACCACCCGGACGGTATCTCCGTATTTCTCATCGAACAATGCGGTTGCACCCTGCTCGATTGCCTCTTTATAGGGCATCTCCTCTGCCCTGACCTCCAGGTTCTGGCGAATCCTCTCGTTGACGATTGACTGGACCCGCTGCGTTTCTTCGGGCAGCATCGTTGTCAGGTAGGAAAAGTCAAACCTGAAACGGTCCGGCGCTACCAGCGAACCCCGCTGCTGGACCTCATCTCCGAGCACCTGGCGAAGGGCCGCCTGAAGCAGGTGGGTGGCAGTATGGTTGCGGGCGATATCCAGCCGCCGGTCCCTATCCACTACGGCCTCGACATCGTCGCCTACGGTGAGACTACCCACAGCCACACGACCCCGGTGGGCAATGATATCCGGTGTGATACGGACGGCACCGCTTACCAGGAACCGCGCCGAGTCCCCGCGTATCTCACCGGTGTCACCCACCTGGCCTCCCATCTCCCCGTAGAAGGGAGTGGATTCCAGGATAATGCTGCCTTCTTCACCTTCCGTTAACTCTTCCGCCGAAGCACCATCTGAGAGCAGACCGATAATGCGAGACCGGTGCTCCAGACTGTCATAGCCGACAAACGGCGTTTCACGGACGCTGACCAGTTCCGCTATGACAGCCAGGTCTTCATCAGAGATGTCAAACTTCTGAGCACCCTTGGCACGCTCTCGCTGTGCCGCCATCTCCTGTGTGAAGCCTTCCATATCCACATAAAGGCCGCGCTCCGTAGCTACTTCTTTAGTGAGCTCCACCGGCAGGCCATAGGTATCATACAGCCGGAAGGCGTCCTCTCCTGAGATATCTCCCTTTCCCCCGGCTTCTTCGATAATGCCCTCCAGCACTTCCAGCCCTGTCTTGAGGGTATCGCTGAACCCGGTCTCCTCAAGTTCTATTACCCGGGGCATGAAGTTCTGTCTGTCCCGAAGCTCGGGGTACAAGTGTCCCATCAGGCCTACTGTCACCGCAGCCACTTCTCCGAGGAAGGGCTTATCCAGTCCCAACCTCAAGCCAAAGAGCGTGGCCCGCCGCAGCAGCCGCCGCAGCACGTAGCCCCGGCCTTCGTTACTCGGCATCACACCGTCCGCAATCAGGAATGTGACCGCCCGCCCGTGCTCGGCAACCACTCGCATGGCATGGTCGGCAGTAGCATCAGCACCATACCGCTTACCGCTCAGTTCCTGGATGCGCTCTATCAGGGGCAAAAACAGGTCCGTCTCATATATCGATGTCTTGCCCTGCATGACAACGGCGGTTCTCTCCAGCCCCATGCCGGTATCGATATTTCGTGATGGAAGCGGAGTCCGGTTGCCTTCCTCGTCCTGGTCGAACTGGGTGAAGACTAGGTTCCATATCTCGGTGAAGCGTGCGCAGTCACACCCCGGCGCGCAGGACTCCTTCCCGCACCCGAATTCCTCGCCGAAGTCATAGAATATCTCAGAGTCCGGTCCGCACGGTCCGGAACTTCCCGCCGGCCCCCAGAAGTTATCTTCCTCGCCAAGCCTGTTAATCCTCTCCGCCGCGACACCAACCTCACGCCAGCAATCGAACGCCTCGTCATCATCCAGAAAGATGTTAATCCAGAGCCGTTCCGTGGGTAATTTAAGATACTCGGTAACAAACTCCCACGCCCAGCTAATAGCCTCTTTCTTGAAGTAGTCGCCGACACTGAAATTACCCAGCATCTCGAAGAAGGTGCAGTGGGTTGCATCACCTACGAACTCAATATCGGTAGTGCGGAAACACTTCTGACATGAAGCCATACGGCGGCTCGGTGGTTTCGCTCTGCCCGCGAAGTAGTCCTTGAATGGCACCACGCCGGCGCTGGTCAGCAGCAGGCTGGGGTCGCCGTGCGGTATCAGCGAAATACCGGGCACGACCTTGTGTCCCCTGTCCTGGAAGAACTTCAGATATGCAGAACGGATTTCGTCGCTATTCAATTGCTGCTCCATGCTCGCCAGTGGCCGTTGTTATACCTGATTGTAGGCCAACAGGCAAACTCTGTCAACGAGAGTAAAGGCGTACCCGTCTACGGGTACGCCCACGTGCTACGGGTACGCCCACGTGCTCGTCTACGGGTACGCCCACGTGCTCGTCTGCGAGCATGCCCACGTGCTCGTCTTCGAGCACGCCTCGTCTGCGAGCACGCATTGACATACGGTCACCCGTCCCGTAAACTGTGCCTTGAGTGAGGTGTTAGATGGCAGACATTGACACTATCAGCCACGAGTTGACTGAGGCCCTGAAGGGGCACCAGGCTGACTATATCGAGGCCAGAGTCGCCGAGAGCCGGACAAGCCAGATAGGCTACCGGGGAAGGCAGTTGGAATCCATCGGCCGGACCAATGCCGTTGGCGGCAGTGTACGGGCCCTGGTAAAGGGTGGTTGGGGTTTCGTCAGCTTCAACGACTTCGATGACCTGCGGGACAAGGTAGCCCTGGCGGTCAAGCAGGCACGCTTTGTCGGCAGCGGAGAGAGTCGGCTTGCCCCGGTAGACCCGGTCATCGAGACCGTCCCATGCACCATAGTCGAAAATCCGGTGACAATCTCACTGGCCGACAAGAAAGCTCTCCTCGACGAGTACAATGATGTCGTCTGGGGTAATCCCGGGATACAGACCTCGACTATTGGCTACGGTGACAGTCACAGGAAGACCATTTTTCTGAGTTCAACGGGCAGTCGCATCGAGCAGGAGCGGACGGATGTCACCCTGCGTGTCGTGGCGGTCGCTGCCAGGAACGGTGAAGTGCAGCAGGCCGGCGTAAGCATAGGGGGTCGTGACGACTTTTCGGTTATCCGGGGCCTGCACTCAAAGGTGGAAGACCTTGCGAATAAAGCGGTTGCCATGCTTTCTGCACCGAAGGTCAAGGGCAAAGAGTATACCGTGGTACTGGACCCGGTCCTCGCCGGAGTGTTCGTCCACGAGGCCTTCGGGCACCTGTCCGAGGCTGATTTCGTCTATGAGAATGACCGCTTGCGTGACATCATGACCCTCGGCAAGACCTTCGGCGGTCCCCATCTTAACATCGTTGATACCGCAATACTGCCCGGATTACGCGGCAGCTACAAGTACGACGATGAAGGTGTACGTGCCATCAAGAACTACCTCATTCAAGAGGGTAAACTGGTGGGCAGGCTGCACTCCCGCGAGACCGCCGCCAGGATGAATGAACCCCCCACGGGAAACGCCCGTGCCATCAGCTACCGCCATCCACCTATTGTCCGTATGACCAATACCTACATTGAGCCCGGTTCGGCCAGCTTCGACGACATGATAGCCGACATTAAAGAGGGTGTTTATGTCAAGAACTGGTATGGTGGACAGACCAGCATGGAGATGTTCACCTTCTCTGCCGGTGAGACCTACATGATTCGCAACGGAAAGATTGCGGAGACACTCAGGCCGGTGGTGCTTACCGGCAACGTCTTCAGCACCCTGGAGAACATCGATGCCATTGGCAATGACCTGGATATGAACCAGGGCGGTGGATGCGGCAAGGGAGCGCAGTCGCCACTGCCCGTCAGCAATGGCAGTCCACATATCCGGATACGACACTGCCTCGTAGGAGGTAACTAGGTGGAAGATATCCTGGCCAGAGCCAGCAAAGTAGCCGAGGAGGCCGAGGTCTTCATGGTCTCTTCGGAGGAAACGCCCGTTGAGTTTGAAGCCAACCGCCTGAAGCAGATACAGAGCAAACAGAGCAATACGGTAGCCCTTCGCATCATCAAGGATGGCAAGCTCGGTTACGCCACCACCACCGGCACCAATGATATCGAGGAGCTGGTTGATAACGCCGTCGCCACGGCGCAGTTCGGGACGGAGGCGCACTTCACTCTGCCATCGCTGACCACCTACCCGGAGGTCGAGGTCTTCGACCCGGCTGTCGAGACAGTAACCCTGGAGCAGATGACCGAACTCGGTCAAAAGTTGATAGACACGGTCCGGGCGCATACGCCTGACATTATCTGTGAGGCCGGGGTTACCAGGACAACAGCCACCCTCACCATTATAAACTCCCGTGGCGGGCGGGTCAGCTACCGGGAGAGCGTTTTCAGCATCGGCGTCGAGGGCCAGCTTATTCACGGCACGGACATGCTTTTTGTCGGTGAACACCAGAGTTCCTGCCATCCCCTGCTGGAACCGGAAGCCATAACAGTGGAAGTCCTCCGGCAGCTTGAACTGGCCAAAGAACGGGCTTCGGCTCCTACCAGAACGATGCCGGTGGTCTTCACTCCCATGGGCATAGCCAGTGCTTTCGGCCGCCCGCTGATGGCGGCGTTCAGTGGCAAGACTGTCCTTGAAGGAGCCTCACCAATCGGCGAAAAGCTGGGCCAGAAAGTGTTCGATAGCAAACTCGGTCTGAGGGACGACCCGACAGTCCCCTACTGCCCGGGAAGTGGCCCCTGTGATGACGAAGCTGTACCGAGCGAGTGCACGCCGCTAATCACCGAAGGTACGGTCAGCAATTTCCTCTACGACCTTCAGACGGCAGCCCTGGCCAATACCAGGAGCACGGGTAACGGGCATCGTAGTCCGGGCGGGCTGCCCACCCCTACACCCAGCGTCTTTCTAATCTCCGCCGGTGACACCTCTTTCGACGACATGGTGGCGGATATCAAGGAAGGACTGGTAGTAGAGCAGCTAATGGGTGCTACCCAGGGCAATGTCCTCGGTGGTGACTTCAGTGGAAACGTCCTGCTTGGCTTCAAGATAGAGAAGGGAAAGATAGTCGGGCGGGTCAAAGACACGATGGTCTCCGGCAATATCTACCAGCTCCTCGACCAGATAGCCGCCATCGGCAACGACGCCAGGTGGATAGGCGGCTCCTTCAATACCCCTTCAATCTACTGTCCCGGGGTGTCTGTGGCCAGTAAGTAACCCTGCCCGTCCTCACTCCACGACCTTGGCCCAAACTGCCTTGGAGCGGAAGCCCAGCCTCTCAAGCAGGGCATCACCGGCCATGACCCACACCAGTATCAGCAATACCAGTGGAATGCCCGGCCACCTCGCCATCCACGGGGCCTGGAGCATGTATCTCCGCCCTTCCGCTGAAAGCATGCCGCCAAGCTCCGGCTGAGGTGGCGGTATGCCAAGACCGAGAAAGCTGATGGTGGAGGTATACAGGATACCGCCTGCCATGGCGAGCATCATCATCACCGGGATTGACCACAGCACGCTGTAGAGCCAGCCTCGCCCATCCGGCGGCGAGCTGTAGGCCTCCCGCATCATGCCCACCGCGCGGGGTAGCAGCACCACCAGGCCGGCCATCATCGCCACCTGGACAAGGCCCACCCCCACCACGCTCATCAAGAGTATGAGCAGCATCAGCCAGGGGAAGGCGCATAGTATGTCCCTGGGCAGCATCACCAGGTCCTCCAGGGTATCGCCCAGCCAGTTGTCCATCCGTCTCAGGGCCGCCCCCGCTATCCCAAAGCCGGCGGCAACTATCACCAGCATGCCAACCATCATGCCGGCGGCCTGGATATCGACCCTGATGCCGTAGAGCAGCCGGCTGAATAGATCACGGCCCAGAGAGTCGGTGCCAAGCCGGTAGTCAGCACCGGGGGGCGCCAGCCTGTCTGCTATGTGGATTTCGTTGTAGTCGTAGGGTGCCAATGCCGGAACGACCACTGCCACGACAACAGACGCAAGCACCAGTACCAGAGAGACGATAAGCCAGGCCCTGGGTATGCTCCTTCGCAGTGGCGGCTGCTCCTCCGCCGGTTCGGCTGTCACCGCCCTTCCGCCGAAGTGATTGTAGGCGATTTCAATAAGGTCTGCCGCCAGCTTGACCAGTACCACAATTATGACAAACGTCCAGGCGGCTCCGAAAACCACCGGGTAGTCTCTGGTGAATATGCTTGACAGGAACAAGCGCCACAGGCCGGGCAGGGCGAACATCTGCTCCATCAGCATGGCGACAACAAATAAGGCCCCCACGAGCTTGAGCAGGGTCGTCACCAGCTTGACGGCGATGTCTCGTGCCAGCAGCCGGTACGAACTGGCCGTCCCTCCCGGCCGGTCTGCCAGTACCCCGTGCCCGGATTGAACGAGCAACCACGTTATTGGCATAGAGACAAAAAACACCGGCCACCATGTAATACCCTGACCCACCGGGGGTGACCACTCCCACCAGATTGCACCGTACACCATGAGCAGCTGGGTACCGAAGAACACGGGATAGGCGACGCCGCTACTGACCAGCACCATCCGCATCACCTGTCTTATCTTCGCCAACCAGGGAGGTCGGTCAGTTACCAGACTAATGAGT
>DATKWT010000006.1 GCA_035529395.1 Dehalococcoidales bacterium
GCGTCCACCCGGCTCTCCGCACTGCGCACCGGCAAGGTTGACCAGTACCGGAATGTTGTCTGGGATGATGCCGAGAGTCTGATGCGGAGCAACCCTGAGCTGAACTACTCAAGGTACCTCGCGTTCGTTGCTCCGACGATAGGGATGCGGCTGGACAACGAAGAGCTGCCCTACACCGACCTCAGGGTGCGGCGCGCCCTGTCAATGGCGATTGACCGTGACACCATCATCGAGAGCTACTACAACGGTAATGCCGAGAAGTTCTGCTGGCCAATCTTGCCGTGCGGAGAGTTTGGTGATATATTCGTCCCCCTGGAGGAACAGTCCGAGCAGACCCAGGAGGCCTATGGTTACCATCCGGACACGGCAAAGGCGCTCCTGGCCGAAGCCGGCTACCCCAATGGCTTCAAGGCCAGTATTGTCTGCACCCAGGCAGCATTAGACGAACTGTCCATTGTCAAGCAGATGTGGTCGGAGATAGGTGTCGACCTGGAGTTGGACCCCAGGGAAAGTGGTGCCTACCAGTCCATACGGAGGGGCGGGGGATATGAGGACATGCTCTGGGCCACCAAGACCAGTATCTACTATACCGTGCCTATAGCTCACCTCGAGGATTACATCCCTGTGTACAACACCGGTTTCGGTGTTGACCAGTATGTCGAGGACTACTACAGGGAGAAACTGTTGCCTTTCCGCGGCCCACTTGGCGACAAGACACTGCGAGCCAACCTCCGAGAGCTGGTACCCTACCTGTGCGACCTTCTGTGGGTGATAGAGTTGCCGACAGAGTATTCCTACTCCATGTGGCAGCCCTGGGTAGGCGGTTTCCGGGGCGAGTACTCTACCGGTTGTCAATGGTGGGGAGACTTTCCAATGTATGCCTGGGTTGACCAGGACGTGAAGGAATACTACACAGGCCAGAGGTAGCCAGATACGTTCAGTAATAACCAGTGCAACGGACTGGGGGTACGGGTCTGTACCCCCAGTCTGGCTGCGGTCTGTGCAATTAAGTACAGGCCCATTTCCTTGGAGCGGGGGCATACCAAGTGGAGAACAATCACGGTATCCATGACCCCATGAACTGCCACCCGGTGTTCCCTCGACTGTGTCAGCAGGTACACCTGCAATGCAGGAGTAAACCATAGCGAAGGAGGGTTTTGAAATGACAGCGCGACCGAAGAAAGTCGTAATCCTGGGGCTGGACGCCCCCATTGCACCTAGACTCTACAAGTACTGTAAAGAAGGCAAACTACCAAACATAGCGAAGGTTATTAGTAATGGTGTTTGGGCTAAGAACTCTATGGTACCATTACCGACAATCACGCCACCCAACTGGACATCGATAGCGACCGGCGCGTGGCCAAGTACACATGGGGTCACCGATTTTAATGTGCACCGTCCGGGAGACCCTCTAGACCTTACTCACGGCGGGTTCTACAGCGGGGACGTCCGGGCAGAGTACGTCTGGAACGCAATTGCCCGTGCTGGCAAGAAATCAGTGGTAGTCAACTACCCGACTACCTGGCCACCTGTGATTAAAGATGGTATTCAGATTGGTGGTGCCGGTGTAGAAGTAAACCAGTGGTTCTGGCCATCTGGTTCCTTCGGAAGTGAAATAGGAGAACTCCCGTCAAACGTTGATGACAAGACGCTCTTTCGCTTCGCTCAGCACGGAGTTGAAGCAGGTGCTCCGGGACAGATGCCCCGATGTAGCATGTCATTTTCACACCTCTTCGCAACGAGGGAGCTCGGCGAGGGGACCGCACACGCATTGCCGTTCGCCCAGCAACCTGGCCAGCTCGCACCGGAGAAGATTACACTGCAATCCCCCAGCGGATGGAGCAACCTGCCCCCCGCAAAGCAAGCACTTGAGGCGACAATCACCTTTCATCCTCTATCCGGTCTGTATAAGATGTCCGACCTGGTGTGGTATATGCTGGTACTGGATACCAGCGGCAAGGGCTACGACAAGGTGCTCATCAGCGATAGCAAGGACGCCTCCAGCCCCATGGCAGAACTCTCGGAGGGCCAGTGGAGCCGTATTATCAGAAGAGACTTTGAAACGGAAGCCGGAAATAAGAAGGCGGCTTTCGCCATGAAGCTCCTGAAATTATCAGACGACGCTCAGGACATCCGCCTCTTCCATACCCCACTCTGCGCCCTTGAGGGATGGTCATTTCCTGAGTCCCTGGCCAGCGAGGTCTACTCTGAGAAGGGCTTACCCTACGCTGAGCCCTCCTTCCTGGCCTACGACATGGGCTACTACGATATTGACACGGTACTTGAAGCCACCGAGATGGAGAGGCAATGGTTGAGCGATACCTGTACCTATATCCTGAAGAACAAGCCCTGGGACCTCTTCATGATGCATTATCACCCGCCCGACCATGCCTGGCATTCGATATCATGGCTGATGGACCCGGCTACCGCCAAGGATGAAACAGAGTGGCGCAAATACCAGGAAGTGGAACTGGAAATATACCGGCTCTGTGACCGCCTGGCCGGTGACCTCTTCTCCTGCGCTGACCCGAAAGAGACTGTCTTCGCCCTTGTCTCTGACCATGGTGCCAAGGCGACCAACGGCCCCCAACCGCCAATCCAGAGGATATTGATCGACGCCGGGCTCCAGGTCAGAAATCAGGATGGCAGTGTTGATTGGTCCAGAACCAGGGCCATTGGTCAGCGCTCAGTATATGTCTATATCAATCTCAAAGGCCGTGACCCTGATGGTATTGTCGAGCCGGGTGAAGAATACCGCAAGGTGCAGGAGCAGATTATAAGGGCCCTCACCGACTACACTGACCCGCAGACTGGCCGTAAGCCAATTCTGTTTGCCCTGAGAAAGGAAGACGCCCGCTTCATCAATATCTACGGTGATTATGTTGGTGATGTTATCTTTGCTATCGATGAGCACTTCGGTGGCCAGCACGGTGCTTTTCTACCAACTGCGGAGTGGGGTATCGGCTCACTGCGAGGTGTCTTTGCTATGTCTGGCCCCGGGATAAGAAGGGGAGTTGAGCTTGAACGAAACGTGTGGTGCCTCGACATGGTGCCAACCCTTTGCTATTTGACGGGCTGGCCGATGCCAAAGGATGCGGAGGGGGCCGTTATCTTCCAGGCGCTTGAGGACCCTGACCCGAGATAGGCGAGTGCCCGAGGAAGTACAGAAGTGATTAAGAGACGAAGGAGACAACCATGCCAGACAGACCGAACATAGTCCTGATTTATTCCGACCAGCACCGGGGCGATACTATTGGCTGTGTCGGACACCCGGTGATTCTCACCCCTAATCTGGATCGTATTGCGACAGAGGGGGTACTCTTCCGACGCTGCTCCACCAGCTCACCCCTCTGTGTGCCGGCAAGGGCAACACTAATCTCTGGTCACTGTGTGAATCAGCACGGCGCTTGGGACAATTCCGCTCCGGCGGACCGCCAGGGTTCCAGCCACGTGAGAAACATCAGGGATGCTAGTTATCACACCGCCCTCATCGGCAAGACGCACCTCCTTACCGACGAGCAGGGACTCCGTGACTGGGGCTACGAAGACACCATGGAGATACACAGCACTCTGGCCACCACCAGGACACGCAATCCATGGACTGAGTATCTTGCTGAGAAGGGACTACTTGACGCATACTCAGAGAGCATCCTAGAGTACAACCGGGTCAACTGGAGCTTCACCCGCATGCCTTGGAGGGAGCCGCCCGCCCCAATTCCCACTGAGGACCACGTCGACAACTTCGTTGGACGGAAGGCGGTCGACTGGATACGTAGCTACAAGGGTGATAAGCCTTTCTACCTTCAAGTCCTTTTCCCTGGTCCACATCCGCCCTTCAACTCTGCTCCCGAATATCGGGCTCTGTACCGACCCGATAAGATGCCCATCGGCATTCTGGAAAGCCCGAAACCGCCTATACCCCCGTACGTAGACTTTGTAATGAGATGGAGTGCGCCTCTCCAGGATATGACGCCACTGCAAATGCAGCTGCTGCGGACCTTCTACTACGCCAAGGTCACCATGATTGACGAGCGCATCGGGGATATACTGAAAGCGCTGGAAGAAAGGGGCATGCTGCATAACACCTGGATAATCTATACCTCTGACCATGGCGAGAATCTGGGTGACCACAGACTGAATCAGAAGGTGGTATTCTATGAAACCGCCGTTAATGTGCCTTTCATCATAAGGCCGCCGGGTGGTACCACGGGCTGGCAGGCCAACGGGTTAACTGACCATCTTGACCTTATCAACACCCTGCTCGATATCGCCGGTGCCAGTCCGCTGGAACACTGCGATGGCAGTAGTCTGGTACCGAAGGTGCAAGCCGGCCCGGAGGGGCCTGATGCCCAGGAGGGGAAGGAACGGATATTCAGCGAGGTGGCCGGGTACTCCATGGTGCGCACTGAACGCTACAAGCTGGCAGTGGACGCCAGGACCAGGCAGCAACTGGAGTTCTATGACATGGAGGCAGACCCGGACGAACTGCATAATCAGGTAAACGAGCCGTCGTTGGATGGACTACGCCAGGAACTTCAGGAACAGTATCTGGATCCGTTCTTACGCGACCTCGACCGGGAGAAGTTCACTGCCTTTGAAGAACGGTCCCAGAAGAGTGGACGACCGGGTATTCAGCGGAGTTGAGACGCACCTCTCGTCAGATAGGATAGCTGAAGCCGAGAATTGTGCTGCGCTGCCTTGCTCGTTGCCATCAAACAGCCAATCGATTGAAGGAAGGACGCAATGAGAGCCAAAACCAGAAGCCGAGATTTATAATTTACTATGGCAGGTAGACTGAGAATGCCAAGCAGTGTAACTGCAAGAACACTAATCTGGGTTGGTGTAGCTCTGCTTGTCTGTATCATAATACTCCTGTTGCCAACAATTGAGGGCCTGTCTCCCAGAGGGCAGAGATTCCTTGCCCTGTTAGCCCTGGTATTGATACTCTGGGTTTCTGAAGCAATTCCCATAGGGATTACGGCGTTACTGGCTGGTGGGGGACTGATAGCTTTCGGGGTCCAGAGTGCCAGTAGTGCCTGGATGCCTTTCTCAAATGCAGCGGTTATGTATGTCCTTATGCTGATAATGTTCGGTGTCATTATTGAGCAGGTTGGACTTGCCAAGAGAATCCTTAACTTTATACTCAGGAAGGGTGGCACAAATGTAAAGCGATTGAGTCTGCTTCTGGCGGTATCTTCTACTTTACTGGCGACAATCTTCCATGATGCCACA
>DATKWT010000007.1 GCA_035529395.1 Dehalococcoidales bacterium
TGTGGCATCATGGAAGATTGTCGCCAGTAAAGTAGAAGATACCGCCAGAAGCAGACTCAATCGCTTTACATTTGTGCCACCCTTCCTGAGTATAAAGTTAAGGATTCTCTTGGCAAGTCCAACCTGCTCAATAATGACACCAAACATTATCAGCATAAGGACATACATAACCGCTGCATTTGAGAAAGGCATCCACGCGTTCGGTGCACTCTGAACACCAAAGGCTATCAGTCCGCCACCGGCCAGTAACGCCGTAATCCCTATGGGGATTGCTTCGGAAACCCAGAGTACCAATACCATGGCTAACAGGGCAAGGAAACTCTGCCCTCTGGGAGACAGGCCCTCAATTTCTGGTAACAGGAGTATTGTGATACAGACAAGCAGGGCCACACCAACCCAGATTAGTGTTCTTGTAGTTATACTGCTTGGCATTCTCAGTCTACCTGCCATAGTAAATAATAAATCTCCTTCTCTGTGAATTTAGAAACCCTGAGCTGTCGGCGACAGTTCTGCTTCGACCGTGTGCCTGTGCCTATTCCACCATCTCTGAAAACGTTAACTTTGTCAATACGTATTACTACGTAATTTGCTTGTATTCTCATGTTCTATCCATGGCCACACCATGCTATTCGGGTTGGATGCCGGGGTAAATAAGCACTCTCAGGGTACTCCCGGTGAAGACATATACGAACACCTGCTTTGATTTACAGGAGCCAGGGGGTTATATTGATGGTATTGTATAACCGGAAAAAGGAGGTTGAAGGGGATGGATTCTGCTCTTGAGGGCATCAGGGTAATTGACGTATCTCAGGTAGTGGCTGTACCAATGGGTGCCCGGCATCTGGGGGATTTTGGTGCAGACGTAATACATATCGAGCACCCTCAGCGGGGAGACTTCTGGCGAAGCCACCAGGCAGGACACGGGGGTGGTAATGGTGTCCCTTCTACAGTCAACTATAACTGGGAGGCCTTCAACCGAAACAAGAAAAGCGTTACTCTGGACCTGTCCACAGAGGGCGGTCGGGAAATCATCTACAAACTGGTGGAAAAGGCTGACGTGTTCGTGACCAATCTACGCATGTTCGAGCGGGAAAGGTACGCACTGGAATACGAGACCTTGAGTCGATTGAACCCGAGACTCATCTATGGCTCCATAACAGGCCTCGGTAAGAAGGGGCCTGAGCGGAATCTACCCTCATTTGACCAGACTGTCCACTGGTTTCGGTCGGGGGTAACGCATATGCTGACACCACCCGGAGCATCGGCCATTGGCTTTCGTGCTGGTTTCGGAGATACCGTAGCCGGGCTTGGCCTGTTTGCTGCGGTGATGACGGCATTATACGTGCGGGAAAGGACAGGAGTAGGGCAGGAAGTGGACCTGTCCCTGTTCCACACCGGGATGTACCAGCTCTCGTTTGATATTGGGGGTGCTCTGATAACCGGCCGGGACATGCGAGATATTGCACCGGGTCAGATGGATGAAGAGGAACCGAGGGTGAAGCGCTACCGGGAACTGGTAGCTGAATCCGAGGCAGTGTTCAACCGCCTCCATGACTTCATGAAAGAGAATGTCCCCAACCCGATGTCAATGGATCATACGACCGGGGACGACAGGATAATACACATCAACGTGCTGCAACCCGACCGTTACTGGGCAAAGGTCTGCCGGGCCCTGGGTCGGCCGGAGCTGGAGCATGACCCCAGGTTCGAAAATCACGAGGCCAGACTTGAGAATCACCTTGCCCTTTACACCATTATCAGAGACGCTTTCAAGAACAGGCCACTCGAGGAGTGGAAGTTACGTCTCACTGAGGCCGGTATTCCTTTTGGTGCACAGCAGAAGCTCAGCGAAGTGGTCAACGACCCTCAGGGAAGGGCGAATGATTGCTTTGTGCCTTTTGACCACCCCACCTACGGACGCATCGAGGTGCTGGCCAACCCTCTCAATCTAAGTAAGACCCCGTCCAGTGTCAGACTACCGGCACCCGAGTTCGGCCAGCACACCGAAGAGGTCCTTCTCGGGCTTGGCTACAGCTGGGAAAATATCGCTCAATTCAAGGAGCAACAGGTCATATAAGACTGGGCTGTGCCCCTGTGACTGGACAGGTATGACCTTGATATTCTTGCCGACCATGCTGTCATCGTGACCGGAAGCTCAACTTGACAAAGCTGCCAGGTTACCCTAACATCGGGGGGCTGGCGGTAGGCCATGACCAGCCGGCAATCAGGCTTAATGAATATCGATTTAAACATAGCCCCACCGAATTGCGCGAACAGTGCCCTGCGCAGGCTGCCTGACATTGATAAGCCTCACTGTCAACCCACCAGGCAGTTCCCTCATGCCCCGTGTTCGACCAACTGCAACCCTGTCTGAAGCATTCGCTTCCTTGGCTCACGTTACCTGTGCTACCTGGTTTATCTGGCGCAGCCAGAGGTCTATGGAGTAATTCATGGCGGAGAAGAATACGAGCGTTTCTGAAAGGCAACGGTACCAGTGGCCACGGCCCCAGGTACGGAAAGCAGTCATCCTGGCCGCCGGTGTGGGTGACCGTCTGCGTCCGTTGACAGACCGGCTGCCGAAATGCCTCGTACCGGTAAACGGAGTGCCGATTCTCGTCAATACACTGACCCACCTGGCAGACTCAGGGATAAAAGAGACGGTCATCGTAGTTGGTCACCTGAAGGAGAAAATCCTTGAGCGCATCGGTGGCCGGTTCCGGGGAATGAAGATAATATACGTGGAGTCGGAGCGCTACGCCACCACGAACAACATCTATTCCCTATGGCTTGCCCGAGAGTACCTTGATGACGACATACTCCTTCTCGAAGCTGATGTGTACTTCGAACGCGAGTTACTCGACAGCTTGCTGCGTGCCGGAGGAGAGAACCATGCCGCGGTCGCACATCATCAATCGTGGATGTCCGGGACTGTGGTCCGGCTTGATAAGCACGACAGCATTGAAGCCATGGTAGAGTCCAGGCACCAGGGACCCGGTTTCGATTACTCGAACACCTTCAAGACAGTCAACATCTACCGCCTCGGTGGCCGTTTCTTGCGTGAGCACTTCCTGCCTTGCCTCGATGCCACCATTGCCTTGGGCAACGTCCACGATTATTACGAGATGGTGCTGAATGAGCTTTGCAGCCAGGACGGGCTAACGATGGCCGCCGTCCGCTGTGATGCCATCAGTTGGATTGAAATCGACAACCAGGACGACCTGACAGCAGCCAACTACCTGTTCGCCAGCAAGGAGCAGCGCTACGAGTACATTTCAAGTCTCCACGGTGACTACTGGCGTTACGACTTTGTTGACCATGCTCTCCTCTACAACCTCTACTTCCCACCCGAAGTTTTACTCAATGACATCTCCAATCATCTGCGTGACCTCGTGCTCAACTACCCCAGTGGCCAGAATGTTATTGCCAAACTGATGGCAACGCTCATCGACCAGCCATCGGAATGTATTATCGTGGGTAACGGCGCCTCCGAACTGATTAAGGTCATCGGTCGGCGGCTCAAGCAGCGGCTCATCGTACCGGTTCCATCGTTCAACGAGTGGGTTAACGCCGTACCGGAGGGGCTTGTCACCGAGTCGGTGCTCGAACCGCCCTCTTTCCAGCTGGACGTGGAAAGGTTCGCACGTGAGGCGGTCAACTGCGCTGCTGATATCGCCATCGTTCTGAACCCGAACAACCCGACCTCTCTAGCGGTCCCGAAAGCCGACCTTACCTGGCTTGTCGAACGACTGACAGACAGAGCCATTCTACTCATCATCGACGAGTCCTTCATCGACTTCATGGCGAATGCCGGGGAAGCCACTATGGAGACCGAGACCGGGCAGTACCGGAACCTGGCGGTAATCAAGAGCCTGAGCAAGTGTTATGGTATTGGCGGGCTGCGTCTCGGCTATCTCCTGACAGACAATAGCCAGTTCGCCAGAGCGGTGCGGGAAGAGATTCCCATCTGGAATATCAACGCCTTTGCCGAGGCATTCCTCCGACTTGCTCCGCGCTATCGTAAAGAGTTTGCCCTTAGCTGTGACCTCGTCCGGGCTGACCGGGATGAGCTTTACCGGGGTCTCTGCACGATTCCAGGGTTGACCGCGTACCGGCCGGACGCCAATTTTGTGCTCTGTCGCGTACCTGATGACGCAATAAGCGGCCCGGAACTAACCCGGCAGCTATTCATCGAACACAATATCCTGGTCAAGCACTGTGCCGGCAAGACGATGCCGGAGGCCGACCGCTACGTGCGAATCGCCTCCCGTACGGAGGCTGAGAACCAGACACTGGTGGAGGCACTCGCGAGCCTCCTCTGCCAGAAGGCCTTCAAAGGGACGCAGAGTAAATGATCGCTAGGGAGGGGCACTATCGTCCTGCGTAGGCGTAGCTTGCGCGCGTCACGCGGGCACGTGATAAAGCTTCTCAGAGCTATGGTATACACGTAGAGACCGGGCAGGATACCGAACTCTTCGGGGCGCATATCAGGTGATTCCTGAAGGCGGTGCCGGACCGTTTTTCAGTATTATAAAGACTTCGCATGTACAGTATTTCAGCGTTACGCAAAGGTCCAGGAAAGGGAAGCTGGGATTGAGATTGCACGAAGCAGATAAGCACAGTGATTTGGCACGACAGTCCAGGTCTCACAGGAACAACTTGGGAGACTGAGTCGGATAGCCGAATAGGAGGGACACCTGAAGATGAGCTATAAGCGATCAGTAGCCGAGAAGAGGAAGTACAGCAGTGATGAGCTTCACGACATATACAACCGGTTTTCTTGCCAGTGTGACGAGAGTGGGATGTATGACCAGTTCCTCGTCCCCGAGAAGGCAGAGGGATTGTACGTCTGGTTCAAGGACCAGAGTGAGCCATATATGGACCTGGGAATGGGCTTCTCCGCCCTGAACTTCGGTCACCAGCATCCAAGGATTAGAAGGGCGGCTGAGGAGGCGGTAAGGACAATCGACCATATTCACAGCTTCAACAGTGAGAGTAAACTCCTTCTGAGTAAGGCTCTTGCAGAGAAGACGCCCGGGACTCCGAACAAGAAGGTATATTTCCCCGTGGGTGGGGCAATGGCCGTAGAGACTTCCATCAAGCTGGCCAGGGCATATACCGGGAAAACCAAGCTGGCCTGCTTCACCGGAGCATTCCACGGATGCTCCTATGGTGCGATGATGGTTACCGATGACGCTATAATTAACAAGCCGCAGTACATTCCCTACCCGGGAGAAGTAGTACGGCTTCCCTACGCAGATTGCTATCACTGCGACAGCCGCTCTGAGTGCCGTTATCAATGCCTCCGGATAGCCGAGCAGCGTCTCAGTCAGGACAAGGATATTGCCGCGTTGATAATCGAACCTGTCCAGGGGCACTCCGGGTTTATTATTCCTCCCAGAGATTTTATATTCGGCCTGAAGAAACTATGTCAGGAACGGGGTATACTATTTATCGATGATGAAATTCAGGTTGGGATGGGGCGCAGCGGCAGGTTGCTTGCCGTTGAACATTCGGATGTTGAGCCTGATATCATCCTGCTGAGCAAGTCCCTGGCTGGTGGTTATTATCCACTTAGCGCTGTCATTGCCCGAGCAGAGATATGGGACTGTATCTCCCCCACAGGTTCCGGCATTGGTTCGACGTTTGTAAACAGTCCGTTGGCGACACATATTGCCCTGGAAGTACTAAGAGTCCTTGAAGAAGACGGCCTCATAGAGAATGCTGAGAGAGTTGGCGACTACTTCACTGAAGAACTGAAGTGCCTGGAGCGATTCGGGAATATCGATAATGTGACCGGTCTTGGACTGCTACAGTCCTTCGCGGTGGTGAAGAGTAAGGAAACAAAGGAACCCGCTCCGGAAATTGCCAGGAAGATCCGCTCTGAGGCGCTAAGACAACACCTGATAATCCTTTGTAGCGGTATGGAGCAGGATAGAATTAAGTTCACATTGCCCCTGTGGGTAAACAGAGAAGACATCGATATGATTATCGAGAGACTGCAGAACATCATGAAATCGGTGGTAGCAGTGAGTTGAGCTCGGAGATACCACGTTTGTGCAAACGTTATGGCCGGTATCACCCACTGGGCATCAGGTCTGGCAATAGATAAGCAGTCTGGTAGTTCGCGGAGCTGCGGTTCGATTGAGTGATGTACCCCGACCAATCAGGCAATCACCCTCCAACCTGATGGTTGGAGTCACGATACCAGCCTATCCAATCGCCAGTATCTAGTACCCTCTCTTCTTGTCTACCACGTTAAACAACCTGTCGCCATTCAGATAACGCTTGAGATTTTCTGCGAACAATTCGGTTGCGAGTTCATATTCGCATTCGATGTCTCCAGAGACGTGGGGACTGAGGATTACATTGGGGAGCGCCCACAATCGGCTGTCGGCCGGCAAGGGTTCGGTGGCGAAGACGTCAAGTCCGGCGCCGGCGATCCAACCCTCCTCTAGTGCACGACTCAACGCCTCTTCATCGACCACATCGCCCCGGGCAATGTTGACCAGATAGGCAGTAGACTGCATGGTTCGGAGTTCCTTCTCACCGATCAGTCCATTCGTTTCCGGCGTAAGCGGTACGGATAGCACGACGAAATCACTCTCAGCAAGTAACCGGTGCAACTGGTCTCCGGGCAGCATTATGTCCACGTTTTCGGCATGTGTTATCTGCTCCGTCACCCTGCGAATCGCTATCACCTTCATACCGAAGGCCTTGGCCAGCCTGGCCACCTCTCTCCCGATAGAACCTAACCCGACAATCCCCATTGTTTTCGAAAGTAGCGTGGACGTCTTAAATTTCTGCCACTGCTTCGCTTGCTTCAGCTGAAAGCATAATGGCAACTGTTTAACCAGCATCAACGCTACCCCGAAGACAAATTCAGCGATTGGCGTTGCACTCATACCCTTGATGTTTGTCATTATCACCGGACTCTTCAGAATATCCTCGGTCATGAGATGGTCGACCCCGGCGCTGAGTACCTGGATCCATTTCAATCCGGGAGTACGCCCGGCAAGGTCATGTGGAAGGTCAAACCCGAAGATTACCTCAGTATCAGCCAGTAGGAGATTGAGTTCATTCCTGGCAGCAGAGTCCCCCATCCGTTCAGCACAAAGTAAATCCGAGACATCCACAACCTTGACACGGTGACTGACCGCCTCAATCTGCCTCAGACAAGCTTCCCCTACTGGAGTGGTCACCAGTATGCGAATTGATTCTCCTGGCATATGTGTCCTTCCCGATGCTAGCCGGCGCCGTCTCTTGCAAGGAGATGCTCTTCACCCGGCCGGTAGATGTAGCTCTGGCCCGGTCCGATTCTTTCCACGAAGAGAACACCCCTGTGGTCGTCGAACTTGACCACAAGAGCATAGAAGTCGACCCTGGATAAGTAAAGCCTGACAACTCCCCGTTTGTTGGCTCGGGAAGTACCCATCCCGGCCACTGATATCAAGGCCCCGCTCACCGGCTGACCTTCCTGGTCCAGTACCATCACGGTAGCCGTGTGTCGTGGCATTATTCTGTCCAGCAACTGCTTTAATCTCCCCGCTCGACCGGGGGCAGTTGTATCAGGGATGCCAGCCAGAACATCCTCCTCGTAGTCCCCGGCCTGTTTCGGGACACGCCAGTCCGGGCCATACTTGACCTCAAGGTACTCCTCGGGTGGATTCGGCACGAGAAACCTCTCACCGAGGAACTCTATTTCTTTCAGGTCAGTAAGCAGGTGAACCGGGATGCGGATTCCCGGATACATGAATACCGCATTATCAAGCACCCGGTAGCAGTTCCAGTCAATCCTGAGGGATTCCTTTACCATCGGTACGTACAGAGAGTAGTCAAGATGCTCGATTCTGAGGAGAAAACCTCGTTCTCTGAGTGTTTGCGCCACCGATTCTACCGTTTCCTCACTGAGTCCGTGCAGACCGATTACAGAACCGACATCAATATCGTCATCCCACGGAATGAAGGCATTATCCCTGATTGCACCGAGGCATGTCCCCTGACGAAGGAAGAAGGTCACTCCGGCTTCGTCCATGACCTCTTTTATCTCGAGCAAGACCCTGGTCGCAGCGGGTATGTCTATCGTGTCCAGCAGACCCATAATGCGCTCTAGTTCTGCTTCATCGGATGGACTGAGTTTATCCATTATCCTCCTCTGTAACTTGAAGACTTGCAAGGCACTGCATGAATGCCATGTTCCTGTATCACCTGTATTACCAGATGCCGGACCCTTCATTCAGTGGGGCTCTGGTGATGGAAGTAAGTCTATTCGGAACACACAGGACTTGTCAACGCTGGACTCCAGGCCCTGCCCTGGGGACTGGCAGAACCTCTGTCAGCAGACTACCCGGAATTCGAGCATGAATGCCCAATACCTGCGAGCTGGTATTTAGAGAATGTTTCGAAAAATGCCCCCGGTCTTTATGTTTTATTTAGGATTCCGGTTGTATTCTGATAGTAGAGAGCAAGGAGACGAGTTGAGCAGTAAGGAGTACTGACAAACTCCAGCTCAAGACCCCAGTAGACAGTCGCCTTACCTCTTACCGCCGAAACAGAACACCGCAGAGTGACGCACTGCGGTGTTCGTCATTTTACCGGCACATTCAGGGTTCTGCTTGAAGTGCTCAAGGTCTTCCTGCTGCCTTCTGACGACTACTTCTTCCTGAAGCTAAGTATCCGGGCTTTCCCTATTTCTCCGGCATAGCTGATGATCGCTTCATCGAGTTCTTTCTCCAGGTTGAAGCCGGTACTTTCTACTTCCTCTTTGACCTCCTGCAGGTCCCTGTGCATCGGATAGACTGACAGAAGACCGCCTGGCTTCATAAGCCTGCATAATTCGTTTAGTAACTGTTTCCTATCATCGGCTTCCGGAATGGACATGGAATGTAGAACATCATAAAGGAGCACTACATCGACCGATGCGTCGTCTAGGTGGACCTCTAATTCTCCGGCGGTATTCATTATTTCTATATTCTTAAGGCCTGATACCCGGGCTTTCGGCTCCACTCTACTCAGGGCTCTTTCGTCTTTGTCTAACGCATAGACCTTTCCGTTATCTCCGGCTATTTTCGCAGCCGGAATAGCGTAGTTGCCCGTGCCACAGCCAAAATCCAGGATGCTCTGACCCTTCTCAATGCCTGCTTTTCTTAGAAATACCTCCCCATTCGTTTGCAGCCATCTCTTGATATCAGTCTCCATATTGCCCATCCTCATCTCTATATTGTATTAAGTTCATTCTTCTCTCCTTTTCTCGCCTCGGGTGGCGTCAGTCAAGGATAAGTCGTGCCCGCTTGAAACGGGCCATCGCTGCCCGGAATAACCCCACACAGGCCACAGCCAGAACGGCCATGGCAATGAGCCTGACCTGCGTCCAGTCGACAGTTGTGATTATCTCGTTAAGGCGGTCCATTCCTCCTGACCCCATCTGGAAGAACACCATTCCTGCCACCTGTAAAATCACGAGAGGAAGGAAAGTGGCCGACATCAAGACCATTTAGTCAGCGGTCACGCCTGACGTGGCTACGGCGTGATAAAGCGAAGCGAATGCCAGGTGAATCCACATGATTGACACAATAACTCCCACACCAAAGCAGATAAGTCCGGCTAAAGCAATAGGGATTGACAGCAGGCCAATAAAGAAGACCTGCCAGGCGTATCCGTCGGTCATGCGCCAGCTCTCCTTGACCGCGTCGATGACCTTCATCCTCCGGTCTACCACCAGGTAGGGTGTAAAGGCTAGCTTGCAGGCAAATACGATGCCGGGTACTATCAGAAGTATCAGGCCAGCACAGACAATTGCACCCACGAGTATATTCGCCAGTACTGCGTCCGCGTAGTACTTAAAGACCTCGAGTATATCTCCTGCCTTCGGTTGGTCGCTTCTGGCTGCTCTCAGATTCACATAAGCAATACCGTATTCTATCGGTCCCAGTAGCAGAAGACCGTAGGTCAGCGATAGCACACTCAGTAGAGTTACGCCGGCAGCACGTGTTTCTTCAGCAGCATCGAACCACCCGACAGGGATGGCTACGATGAAGCCGATTACTATTATCAGGAACAACTCAAGGAAGTAATCCTGTAGTCTTCGCCACCCATTTCCGTAGCTTGAACCCACACTCGGCACCAGTGTGACCGGCTCCTGCACTGTTTGCTTGTTGTCTTGAACCATTCCAGCCTCTTTCTATTTTACAGGTCGGGAACCTGTCGTTCTTGCCAGTTATGACGCGTCCCTTCATCCAGTTTCCTGAGTTTACTACAATACCTTCGGCCTGTCATCAGGGAGATGTCTGGTTATACCATGGCCAGGAGTACGACTGTCAACTCCTCCTTCTGGGTGAGCGACTTCCTATGCCTGCTGCGTCGTGCTGGCTGCTGATTTGTAGACTCCTGTACTGGAAGGTATGGCGCTCTGGTTTCCTATTCAGGCCCTCTATACAACCGGTAGATTGACGGCTGGTGATAGCGAAGCACGATAGGGAGTACCATGGTGGATGACAGGGTTACCTGGCTGTTATTATTGACACCGCTGTACATAAAGTGTAAAATACACATTAAGTTGGCACTGAGGTAAAAAGTGAAACTGCTGGTTATCGGTTGTGGGCAGTGTGGCGGTAGAGTTGCTGATGAGTTTGCCCGAAGGGACAGAAGAGCGCGCGAGCAACGCGGCGTGTCAATTCTCAGCGAAGCCCTGGCTGTCAACACCGATGTTGCCGACCTCTCCGGGCTGGTTTTTATCAAGACTGACCAGCAGCACCGGATTCTCATCGGGGGCCGTAAGTCCGGCGGCCACGGTGTTGGTAAAATCAACGAGCTCGGTGCCGAAATCGCCAGAGAGGAAGGCGACCGGGTTCTAGAAGCCATAGGGAACTCGCAGCAGCACTCACGAGCAGATGCCTTTTTACTGGTCGCCGGTGCCGCCGGGGGTACCGGCTCCGGTGCGATTGCGGAGCTGACCCATCAGGTAAAGGAGCACCATCCGGATAAGCCGGTGTACACCCTTATTCTTCTTCCTTTCCGCTATGAAGAACTGACCGAAGAAAGAGCCATCTACAACGTGGGGACATGCCTGAAATCCGCATACCTGGTGTCTGATGCCGTCTTCCTGGTTGACAACCAGCGGTACATCACGGACGGCGAATCTATTAAAAACAACCTGACCAGGATAAACACGCGTGTGGTAGGTCCCTTCTATAACCTGCTGTGTGCCGGTGAAGAGAAAGACCCCAAGCGTATCGGCTCCCGTCTTGTTGATGCGGGCGACATAATCCAGACGCTATCGGGGTGGACCGTCATCGGGCACGGGCAGGCGTCTGTCTCGCGTGCCAGATTCCCCATGGCTGGGAAGCTTGACTTCAGGAACAAGGTGACTGAGACCGAAAAGGGAGTCCACGCAATGAACCAGGCTATTGCGAGCTTGTCACTCAAGTGCAGGCCGGAAGATGCCCGGAAAGCGCTCTACCTCCTGACGGCACCGCCGGAGGAAATGAGCATGAACCTGATTACGGACCTCTCTATGACACTGAAGAGCGTCGCCACGGAAGCCCTTATCCGCAGTGGCGACTATCCGAGAGGTCGGGACTCTATTCATGTTACTGTCATCCTGTCTGAACTGACGAATTCAGGCAGGATATCGGACTACTTCAGCAAGGCAATCCGCTACATCTACCTTAAGAAGCGGCGGGTAGGAGAACTCAAAGAAGGGCGGGAAGGACTGGAGGAAGCCCTGCGAGATATACCCCTGCTGCTGTAAGACGGGTGCTTCAGCCTCCCGTGGAATACTCCCCTTGCCGACTATGACTTCGCTATGACGATTTTTCGCCCTGGAAGATGCTCCAGGCTTGTGTTCGGTCTTCAGTAAACTTCTGCCATACTTCCTTGATGGTTTCGTCGCGAACTTTCAAGGCTTCTCCTACGCTCCGACGGTACTCGTCGTGGACCTTCTCAATCGCCTTCCGGTATACCTCTTCAGCCTGTTGTTCCACCTGCTCCCTGTTCTTCAGGGCTTTTTCCATCGCCTTCTCACAGGTACTATTGGCCCGCTGTTCGCCTGCCTTGAAGGCCTTTTCCATCTGTTGTTCTTGCGTCTTATACCCTTTAGATACCTCTTTCTGAGCCTGGCGGTACATTGTGTAGGCGTTTTCGGCCTGGCTGAGAAGTCCCGCAATGTACTTACCGGCCAACTCCGGGGTTTCAGCGGCCGGTTGTGCAACCGTCTCTGGTGGCCGGGTGGTAGTGGTTTCGGTCTGCTCCTGTTTCTCCATCAGGATATTCCCCCTCTGTCTGTTTTCTTGTGTATCATTTCCTCACCTGACGGTGGTACCATTCCCTGCCTGCTGGTTGTACCGTGGCAGTGTGTTTCAGGGTGGCAATACTATACCAGTGCGTTCAGGCTTTATCTTCTTCGGTCTTCTCTTCGGTTTCTCTGGACTGGTCGGCCGCATACATCTTCGCCAGGGACTCCATCCGGTCCTCGATTCCTGTCCGGACTCTCTTTTCTCCGTCGCGCTTCGGCGGGCTGGATTTGATCTCTTCGGGCGCTGCTTCGGTAACATTCGGCGGAGTCTCGCTGGTTCCTTGGAGTATCTCAGCATCTGCCTCGGTCTCGTCGTCATCGGAACCGTGCACTACGGCGGCTTCCTCAACGGCCTGCCCAGCCTCCTCTTGTGTCATTCTGGCCGTCTCCCTGGTGGTATCAAGCAGTTGCTCGAAGACTCCTATCCAGGCCTCGGCGGCTTTCTCAGCACCTTTCTTGGATGATTCGGTTGCCTCCCGGGCTGCCTTCAGCGATGCTTCGGCGGCAATCCTGACTGACTCACTCACCTCCTGAGCGCGGCTGATGGCTGCCTGTGACGCTTGTGTCGATATCTCGGCTGCCTGCTTGGCGGATTCGCTTGCCTTACGCGCCACCTCCATGGTCTCTCGTGAGGCAGCTGCCCATGCCGAAACAGTATCAATGGCGAACTTGCTTATTTCTTCGGCCCTGTCGATAGCTCTCTGTGACGCTTGTTTCGATTCCTCGACGGCCGCCCGGACTGTCTCCCCCACTTCCTCGGCCTTGTTCAGGGCCGCCTGAGAGGCCCTGGTAGCTTCCTGGGCGGCTGCAGCAGCGGATCGTGTCGTTTCCTCCGCCCTGCGCAGGACTTCCTGTGAAGCCCGTCTTGATTCATGCTCTACTACAGCAGCGGACCGGGTGGCTTCCTCAGCCCTGGTTACGGTTTCTTGCGATGTCTTACTGGTTTCCTCGACTGTCTCCTCAGCCAGACGCACGAGTTCATCGGCCTTGCTTATCAGCTCCGTTGACGCCTTCCTTGTCTCCTGGATTGCCTCTGTGGCGAACCTGGCAGCGTTTTCCGCCCGGCCTATTGCCTGTTCAAAGGCTTCGGGGTATGTTACGATTGCCTGCTCGGCGGATTTGGCGAGTTTTTCGGCCTTGCGTACCGCGTCTCGCGATGCCTTCACCGCTCTTTCAATGGTCGCCTTCGCGGACTTGCTGGTCTCCTCAATCCTATCCGTAGCTTCCTGGGAAGTGTCCGTCGCTCGCCGGGCAATCTCCGTTATTGACTGACTGAGCTCCTTAATCCTGTCCGTAGCTTCCTGGGACGATTCCGATGCCTCATCGGCCGCTTCTCTGGCCAGTGTGACTGCTTCCTGTGCCTTGAGGCTGATTTGTCTTGATGCCTGACGGGAGCCCTTAGCCTCTTCCATCGCGGCTTCAAAGGCGGTCGCTGACGCTTGAAAATCTTTCTGGACCGCCTTGACTATCTTCTCGGCCCGGCTTACTGCCTCCTGGGACGCACGTGTTGCCACTCTGGCAGCTTCTTCCGTCTGTCTGCTTATCTCCTCGGCCCTGGTAAACATCCTCTGCGAGATACGAACAGACTCCTCTGCGGCGTTCTTGGCGAGCAGGCCTAGCTGGTCAGCCTTGGCCACCGCCTCCTCAAAGGTGAAGCCGTCTTCCTCGGGAGGAGCGGCTTCCTCCGGCTTAGTTTCCTGGGGTCTGATTTGTTTCTTTGTCATGATGCGCTACTCCTGCATATTCTAGAACAGGTTAGCCACTTTATCAACCTTTTGTACTCGTCCGGAACATTAGTGACACTCCAGTACAGGCGATGCTGGTTGCCGGAGTGCTGCTGGGTTCTCTCCTGCTCTCCCTGGTCCCGGGGTTCAGCCCTTCAGGGCTTCAAGGCAACTCTGCCAGGTGATAATGTGCCTCTTCTCATCCTCGATAATCCGTTGAAGCAGGTCCACGGTCTCGCCGTCGAATTTGACCCTTTCAAGGTAGAGTCAGTAGTCCTTTACTGCCCGCTCCTAAATACAGACGGCGGCTTTGAAAAGCAAGGCCTTGCCCATGAGCGTGGTGATGAAACCTAGGAATGCACCTGCTATTGGAAACAGAAAACCCAGCGGAGAAGTCCTCCCACCGAGCCGTTCCAGGCACGCAGCCAGGCTGTCGGCATGTTCCTGTTCGTTTGCGATTGCTGCCCGGAGCTTGTCCATGCTCTCTTTGTCCGCGAAAGCCCTGGTCTGTGTCCGGTAAATCCGGGTCGCAAACCGCTCCATGTTCTGCATCCATTGGAGTGAACGTAATACTTTGCTCATGGCTCTCTCACATCTTCCTGACCACCTCGTTGGCGCTGAAGATGGCCTCCTTGATTCCCCTGACCTGTGAGCAGTCGCCTATCTTGTAGACCTCGGGGACCTTTCCCTCGAACTCAGTGAAGAGCGAGTCGTTTGACTTCCGCTCACCGAATCTCCGGGAGAGAATCACGGTATCGCAGGGTATGACCCTCCTCCGGTCCTCGTTGCCACCCACCTTCACGGTAACCTCTCTGCTGGCGATATCCTCAACCTCCGTTTCGAAGAGCACTTCAGGATTGTATATTCTGGCTGCCTCAGGGGTCTCCCGGGGCAGGTTTACGTCGGTCAGCTTCCGGAAAAGCCACCATCGGCGTGCCATGGACAGGTCACTGCCCAGGGAACTCTCGCTGCCTCTGCCCACAAGGACCACGTCCTTGCCTTCCTGGGCCAGTGAGATGGCCAGTTCGACACCGAAGAGCCCCCAGACAACAACCCTCTGACCGACGGCCTTCCGGTTCTTGGACGCCTGGGCATGGGTAATCACTCCGAATTTTCCTTCGGCCACCTCCGGCATTGTCGGTGATGAGCCTGCGGCAAGGATGACCACGTCGGGACCTATCTCGGCTACATCAGATGCGGTAGCCTCGCGGCAGACCCTCACGTCCACACCCAGCTTCCTCATCTGGTTCGTCAGGTATTCCACGATATTGCCGAAGTCAGCCGTCAACGGGTTGAGTGCCAGTGTGGCCACCATGCCACCGAGTTGTGACTCCTTCTCTATCAGGGTCACCTTGTGGCCTCTCAAGGTGGCTACTCTGGCGGCTTCCATTCCTGCTACGCCGCCGCCAATTACCAGTACCTTCCTGGGCTTCTCGGCCGTGGTGAGCGGAATGGGTTGCTCCTGGATATCATAGTTCACCGTGCAGGGATTACCGCATCCGCCGACGTCACCGATGCACTTGCGGATGTCCTCCGGTCGCCCTTCGAAGTACTTCCTGGGGGTCTCCGGGTCGGCGCAGAGCTGTCTTCCCATGTAGATGATGTCCGCTTTCCCTTCTTGCAGGAACCTCTCCGCCATATCCATATCGAAGATGTTGCCCACGCCGATGACGGGCAGCCTGGTGACCTGTTTCACGGCAGCGGCGAGGTGGATGAAGAGTCCCCAGGGGTAGTACATGGGTATGGTGATTCCCTCGCCGGCGCGTATCATGTCTCCCTGGGAAACATCAAGGCCGTCCACTCCGGCTGCTTCCAGGGCAGGGACAATGATCTGAGTGGTATCTTCCAGGGTGATGCCCTTCTTGCCGAGGAGCTGGTCGGCACAGATGCGCACGAATATCGGGTAGTCGTCACCGACCGCCTTTCGCATCTTTTGTATCGTTTCGACCGGATGACGGAGCCTGTTCTCCCAGCTGCCGCCATACTTGTCGGTACGGTGGTTGTAGAATGGTGAAATGAAGGAACAGCCGCCGGTGGCTCCTCCGTGGGAGCAGTGCAGCAGGACGCAGTCCAGACCGGCCGCCTTGGCCCTGGCCGCTGCTGCGGCAGTGTCGTTCTGGGACTGCTCGATGTTCTCAATGGTTACCTCAGTGTGGGGTATCGTGCGTCCGGCGGCAACGTAGAAGAGGTCGTGGGTGGCATGTGCCTCATCGGGGTAGGGTGGGGGCGAAGGGCCCCGTCCCCCCATGGGACCGCCAATGATACCCATCTGGACACCGAGTACCGACCCGTGCTTGTGGATAGCGTCCGCCAGTTTGGTGAAACCGGGAATGAACTTGTCGTCGTACAGCCCGATCCCGCGGAATCCAAGAAGTCCCCCCTGCTGCACCGGTGCGATAGGCGCTGTTGAGCCGACAGCCCCCATCATAATAAAGCCGGTCTCTCCGGCGGCTCTGGACTCGAACCATCGGATTGTCTGGTCATTGATGAACCCGTCCTCACCGGCCGGCATATTGAGCAGCGGCGCCAGGCCTATCCTGTTCTTAACCCTCATACCTTTGATCTCGATTGGTTCCAGAAGTTTCATCTCTGCGTGTCCTCCCTGTTATTTGTGGGGTTACCGTATATCCAAATACCTATAACCGGCATGCTTGCCGGAATCATGGCGGGTTGTATCCGGTACTGAATCACCGGTCCGCTATTCCGTTTACCCTGAATGCCCGGTCGGCTCTATACAATGCTCGCTCCCGGCACCCTGACGAGCAGGACCGGCCTGGTACTGGCGCGCATGACCTTCTCGGCAACACTACCCAGCGCCCAGCGGCTGACACCGGTGCGGCCATGCGTGGCCATGATAATCAGGCTGACGGCGACCTGCTCGGCGTAGTCGACAATCTCCTGGGCGGGAAGGCCAATGGTGACGGCCGACCGTATGCTAACCTTCTGTTCCGGATTGGTGAGTAGCTTCTTAGCGGCACGCTTGACAACCTCCGTTATCTGCTCAAGGTAAATCTCGTGTTTGGCATAGTCCTCAGCCTCTGCCGAGTCACTCACGCAGAGCAGGATAATCTCAGAGCCCAGTTTCGCTGCTAGTTCCTCGGCGAATGGCAGGGCTAGCTCGGCACGGTCTGAGCCATCAAGGGGAACGAGTATTCTCTGATACACTGGAGCACCTCCGACCGCGTATTACGTGTTTCATGTGCTATTGGGTCTGATGATACACTACACGGCACATCGAATCAATACGGTAGTGGTTAAGAGGTCCGGGCTGACCCGTGGGGCGTCGGGACGAGACAGGGGTTGCCGTATACCAGGGCTGAAGCAGGGGGCTATCTACTTCTGGAGAGTAGTGCAGGAAAAAGAGAGAAGAACATGACTGGGGAACAGAACCTCGGTGAGGCAGGCGGCCGGAAGGCGAGTCTCTATGTTGCCCGTCCGCACAAGGACGCGGTAGAGGCGCTTCCTCAGCTGTCCGGTTTTGTGTTGCACTTCGAGTTCGTGACTATTCGTACTCTTCGCGGGATATTGCCACGAGTGTGATGGCAGTAATCCCCGGCACAATTAAGGGGAAGAGGGCGCAGATTGAACCGGCAAGTGCCCAGCCCCAGTTCTTGCCCTGTATTGCGAAGATACCGCCCACAAGAGCGAAGACCGCGGTAACCAGAGAGACCACGGCGAGAACTATGAGTGTACTCAGGGCAATACCCATGCCGGGAATCCATCCAGTGACTTCCAAGGCCGTGCTTCCCACGGCAATGGCACAGATAAGCAGACCCACGAAGAGGAACAGTCCCAGAGCACTGGAAACAATGCTCAGAATACCGGTAATCATGGGCATGGGACTCTTCCTGGTTCCAGAGGTTATCTCCATTTGTCATGTCCTCCTTCTAGCCTGTCCTGCTAGTTGGCATCATACCATTAGCATGTCAGCCTGCAATCAGGAGACTGACCGATTTCAGGTTAGAAAAAGGTTGACCTGGTAGTCAACCTTTCGGCCAGTGAGTGTTCGTTCGTTCGCCTGATGATGTATTGACGGCCTCTATTATTGCTGCTATGCTGTCAGGTAATTTCAATGGCCCGCTGGCAGGGATGCCGTGGGCATCAGCTCGCATGACATAATAAAGGAGGAAATGCAATGGCAGTCGATGGCACCTACAATGTCGAGATTAACACGCCAATGGGCAACCAGACCGTGAAGCTCACCCTGAAAGCAGATGGTGACTCGCTCAGTGGCAACTCATCCGGACAGCAGGGGGAACAGTCATTCGATGGTGGCACGGTCTCGGGGAACGAGGCTACCTGGACGATTCAGGTAAGCGGTCCGATGGGACAGATGAAGCTTGACTTCAAAGCCACTGTTAGTGGTGACGAGATTTCCGGTCAGGTACAACTCGGTTCCTTCGGTTCCGCCAATTTCAAGGGCACCCGGGTATAGTACAACCCCAGGATAGAGCCTGCCACCAGCACGTTTCCAGGCGTTAATGTAGTACTGGCGGCAGGTTATGCCTCTGCGCTAATGGTGCTGCGCGAGGTAGTATCCCCTGTCCATATAGCGCCCGGGTCAATCCACGATGGCCTGGTAGGCAAGGCCGGTAAACTCCTGGCGGATGTTGAGGTGCCGGTACGGTCCGACCTGTGTCATGACGATGCCAATGAGCTTCTCCACCGGGTCTACGAAGGGGTATGTGCAGAAGGCACCACCCCAGGTGTAGGTGCCCACTGACCAGGGAGTAGGGCCCGAATGCTCGGCCTTTAGGGTGTTGATATTATCGATGTTCCTGGCCACGGCAAATCCCAGGCCAAAACCGGCCCAGGGCCCGGGCAGCCAGATGGGCAAGTCCCCGGTGTGGATTTTGGTCATAAACTCCACCGTCTTGCGACCCAGGATACGGGCGCCGTCCAGCTCTCCACCATTGAGCATCATCTGGTCGAAGCGGTAGTAATCAGCGATTGTCGAGACCAGACCACCGGAGCCCATGAAGTAGGTGTGCGGTTCTTTGACGAACCGGCTCTCCGGTGTCGGTGCGTCGGTCAGTTGAATGCGCAGGTCTTCACCAGGAGTGTAGCAGGCGGCAAACCGGTCAAGCTTCTCCACCGGGAGGTAGAAACAGGTGTCCGGCATGTTGAGGGGCCTGAAGATGCGCTCACGGAAGTACTCGTCCAGCGGCATACCTGACATAATCTCCACCAGATGCCCGACTACACACGTAGCCCGAGAGTAGTTCCAGGCCTCGCCGGGATGACGGTTAAGCGGGACCTTTGCATAGCGCTTCACGAAATCACCAATCGTTTCATCAGGTCTCTGGCGCTGCTGGACCTTCATAAACTCTTCCTGGGTCATGCCCCGGGGTGTGGCGGATAGTCCGGTGGTATGGGTAAGCAGGTGCCGGATGGTAATCGGGCGGTCGGCCGTGACCAGTCGGTAGGGCAGCAGGCCGGAGAACTCGTCCGGTGGGACAGGCTCGGCTACCCTGGGGTCGGCAAACTCAGGAATCCACTTACTCACCGGGTCGGAAAGCAGGAAATGGCCCTCCTCAAAGAGCATCATCAAGGCCACGGACGTTATCGGTTTGGTCATAGAGGCGATACGAAATATGGTGTCGGCTGTCATCGGGTTCCCGGATTCAACATCGCGGAGTCCGATGGTGTCCAGGTGTACGACACGACCGTGGCGGGCCACCAGGGTGACAGCACCCGGTATCAGTTGCTGGTCCAGGTAGCGCTGCATCGCCGGACGAATCCGAGCGAGCCGCTCCGAGGACATCCCGACCTCTTCCGGTTTAGCCCTGGGGAGGCCTTCTGCCCCCGGCAGAGGACTGCTTCTGGTGGCGGCCTTCTTTGCGGTCTTCTTATCAGGCATCGTCAATAGTCTCCTTCTTTAGTAATCAGTGCTGTGCCCTAGCGAGAATAGTCCAGTATCAGTATTTCCGTAGATGGTGGTAGCTCGCTCTTCGTCAAAGAGACGTAGCTTGCTCCCATCTTCCTGCTGGCAGGTCTGAGGTTGATGAGGTCATCGGCGCTGTATTTGGGGAACGAGCACTTCGACGTCTTGAAGTGCATCGGGATGACGACCGGCGGCTTCAGGCTCTCCCAGAGGTCGATGGCCTCCTGAAGCTCCATAGTAGCACCCGGTCCCCCGGTGGGGGCCAGAAGTACGTTCGTGCCTTTGAGTTCGGCGAGTGTTTCAGACGATAGCAGATGGCCCAGGTCACCGAGGTGGACTACCCGGATACCATCCACCTCAAACGAGAAGATGGTGTTCGGACCTCGCTGGGCTCCCTGGACCTCGTCGTGGTAGGAAGGTATGCCCCGGAACCGTATTCCCTTCACCATTTGGGTGCCTGTCCCCCGGACCACCTCCGGCTTGCCGGAAACGGCCTGTATATGGTTGTGGTCGCCATGCTCGTGGCTCACGGTGACGATATCAGCAGATACGTCGACAGGGCCGTAGTTGATGATGTCGCGGAAGCCGGTCTCGTAAGGGTCTGTTACTATGCTCAGTCCGACCTCCGAGGTAATGCAGAAACATGCGTGTCCAATCCATTCAATTTTCATAAGCACCCCCATTAAGCCTGTATTACCGGGTCTGCCCAAGGATAGCACAACGGGCGAATCGCTTGCCAGCCAGAGGGTTAAACATAACGTTTTGCACACGCTTCTGTTATAATGGTGCCTGATTATCTTACAGGGAGACCGTGTGAAGGATAAAAACCACATTCTGGCTATAGACCAGGGTACCACGGGAAGCACTGCCCTCCTTTTCGATAAAGGCGGACGGGCACTTTCCTCTGCTTACCGTGAACTGCACCAGGTCTATCCCCGACCTGGCTGGGTGGAGCATGACCCGAAGGAACTCCTCAGTACATCGCTGGCGGTGGCCAGGGAAGCGCTGGAGAAGGAGGGAGTAGGCCTGTCGGACGTGTGCGGCATCGGGATTACCAACCAGCGGGAGACTACCATTGTATGGGACCGCCACACCGGCAAACCGGTGAGCAATGCCATTGTCTGGCAGTGCCGGCGCACCGCCCCTCTGTGCGAAGAGTTGAAAAGGCGGGGACTGGCCGGGTCAATCAGGGAGAAGACCGGCCTTATCATAGACGCCTATTTCTCGGCCACCAAGCTACGCTGGATACTGGACCATATTCCTCGGGGGCAACACCGTGCCGAGCAGGGCGACCTGCTCTTCGGGACAGTGGATAGCTGGCTGGTCTGGAATCTTACCGGTGGTGCCGTTCATGTCACCGACTACACCAATGCCTCGCGGACAATGTTATTCAACATCCACACCCTCCAGTGGGACAACGACCTCCTCTCGGCCCTGGACATACCGGAGACTGTTCTGCCCGAAGTGATGCCATCCAGCCACGTGTACGGAGAGACGGTCCCCGGTGTTCTCGGGGACGTGCGCGTACCGCTGTGCGGGATAGCCGGTGACCAGCAGGCGGCCCTCTTTGGCCAGGCGTGCTATGAAGCCGGCATGGCGAAGAATACCTATGGCACCGGCTCCTTCGTCCTGCTCAACACGGGTGACCGTCCGGTCCCGTCGGAAAAGGGGCTGGTGACGACTCTGGCCTGGGGGTTGGGCGACCGTGTGACCTATGCCATGGAGGGGAGTATATTCATCACCGGGGCTGTCGTCCAGTGGCTGCGGGATGGCCTGGGCATTATCGAACAGGCTGCTGAGAGTGAAACGCTGGCCCGCGCTGTGCCGGACAACGGTGGTGTTTTCTTCGTTCCCGCCTTCGTTGGCCTGGGTGCCCCGCACTGGGACATGTATGCCCGGGGCAGCATCTTCGGGCTTACCCGCGGTACCACCAGAGAGCACCTCGTACGGGCGGCCCTGGAATCGAT
Organism: Dehalococcoidales bacterium; assembly: GCA_035529395.1. NCBI lineage: Bacteria > Bacillati > Chloroflexota > Dehalococcoidia > Dehalococcoidales > Dehalococcoidales bacterium. Next base: position 21,865 of record DATKWT010000007.1, read on the forward strand.
TGCCTACCAGTCTCGTGATGTCATTGAGACGATGAGTGTTGAGGCGAACCTGCAACTGCCGTTACTCCGTGTCGACGGTGGCGGGACGGCCAATGCCTTCCTCATGCAGTTCCAGGCTGACATGCTGGAAGTGCCCATCCAGGTGCCCGCAGTCACCGAGACGACGGCACTGGGTGCCGCCTACCTGGCGGGACTGGCGACCGGACTCTGGCAGGATACCGCCGAGATTGCCCGGTTGTGGCAACCGGCGAAGACTTATGAACCGACTATGTCCCATGACCAGCGGGATACACTCTATGCCGGCTGGAAGCGTGCTGTGGAGCATGCCCGCGGCTGGGCTTCAGACGAGGAATAACAGGGGAGCGTTCCCTGCGAGGAGGTTATCATGGTTCAAAATAGAGAAGAGGAGTTTCAACCGAAAGAGATAAGGAGTCGGGCGATGGTGGATGAGGAGATATTCCCGGACATTTTCAAGATTGCGCAGACCTGGCCGGTGTCCGGGCCCAGCGGTCTTGCCATCACCAGCGAAGGTCTCGTAGTCGTCGATACCGGTGTCGGTTTCCGGGAGGGAGAAGACAGGGTGAGGAAAATCAGGGAGAGGACGGAAATACCCTTTCATACCATCATCTACTCTCACGGACATGTCGACCATGTCGGTGGCGCCTCGGCTTTCCTTAAGGATGCCGAGGACAGGGGGCACCCGAGGCCGAGAATCATCGGTCATGAACTGGTTGCACAGCGGCTCGATAAATACCGGATGCTGAAGGGCCGTCGTGCCTACATAGCGTCATTGCAGTTCCCCCGTCCTCAGGATAGACCATCTGCCAGGCAGGATTGGGCGTCGGTTCGTGAGCCATCATATGTCTATCCGGATACCACGTTCCACGACTATATGGAGTTCAAACTGGGTGGCCTGACATTTGAGATATATTATGCTCCCGGAGAAACGGACGACACGATATGGGTGTGGATTCCGGAGCGCAAGGTGGCCTTCATCGGTGACCTGCTTCTCGGGGGCTGCCCCAACACGGGCAACCCGCTCAAGGAGCAGCGCTACACACTGGAATGGGCCGAAAACCTGGAGAGGATAGCGGAAAAGAAACCCGATTTCGTTGTCGGCAGCGGTCCGGTCATCAGTGGGGAAAATGTGGAGGAACGGCTTCTGAATACTGCCAGGCTACTCCGCTACATCCACGAGGAGGTCGTCCGGCTGCTTAATGAAGGCTACTGGATTGAGGACATACTGGAGAGGGTCAAAGTGCCGGAGGAACTGTCTGACAAACCCTATCTGGCGGGCAACTATGGTCACCCCACCTTTGTTATCCATGATGTGTATCGTCGCTATACCGGCTGGTATGACGGCAATCCCAGTGAGCTTTTCCCTTCGAAGGGTGCAGATATAGCTGCCGAGATGCTTAATATTATCGGTTCGGAGAAGGTCACCGAAAGGGCCCGGCAGCTTCAGGTGGAGGGCAATGTTCAGCTTGCCCTGCATCTGGCCGACTTTGTAATCAAGGGAACTGAGGATGAGTCGGCTCGCAGTGAAGCGGTGCTGTTGAAGGCCGACCTGCTTGATGTCAGGGCTGGTGAAGTCCGCAACTACATTGCCGGGAACATCATGCGGACAAGTGCCGGAATGCTCCGGGAAGAGGCCGGCTAGCCGGAAGGGGTTTCCGTCTGTGAACGTAAGGGGTCGGTACGGTCTATCGGACTGTCCCGATTTCTTAACTTGAATACTGGCGCCTGCCTGTCCAGCCAGACGGTAACCTTTTTCTTCCCGTTTTGTAACCATCCTGTAACCCTGCGGACGCGGTCTTAATATCCTCGTAACCTCATAGTCTTATACTCTAGTCACGAAAGTCACCAGGCAAGGGTGTTGCGCGGGACGGCAAATTGGTCCCGAGAGTAATACACGGTTTCTTGCTTGTAGGGAGGTAGAAGTGGCACATTGGAATCTTAAGGGTTGCCCTCGATGCGGGGGGGATACGTACATTGACAGGGACCTGGACGGCTGGTATGAGAGCTGTCTGATGTGCGGATACTCAGGCAACGTTCCCAACGTTGCGCACAACACTGTGAAAGCAGACGCGGATGCGAAGGAACAGCCGGAAGAAACACCGGGCACAGCGCCTCATTCGGGCGTGAGTATTTCCTGAGCCAGACCAGGCTCGCTGACAGCGTCCTGAACCAAAGACCACAGAGCGACCCCGACTGACCATATCAAGGGGTTGCCTGGCGTCAACAGCAGACTCAAGTTCTCCAGTGCTGGGAGCGGATGACCGACCACACCACCTGTCCGCTCCCAGCATATCCGATTCCCATCTACAGTCGCCTGCTCAAACACAGTCCTGTTGTGCCATACGAATGTGGGGTGTGGTATCAGGCTGACCCGTACCTGTTTCCTTACGAAATCTTAATGGAATCTTTATGTTATCTTTATATTCTTTATGCCTCTCTTAATGGTACCGTGTTACGCTCAATAGTGAGAGTTCATCATTGAGACCTCAACAATGATGGTACATGCAGCGACGGGAATCCGGCTTATGAAGCCTGACCGGCCGACTCTAAGGGGGTGAACTGTGGAGCGCAGGGAAGAACCAGAAAAGGTATTGGTACCGGTTCGTCGTCGTGAGACTATTCAGGAGGAGGAGGAGCTTCAGGAGGAACTGGAGGAACCCCAGGAGGTTAAGGTACCCCGGATACCACGGAGGTGGCATATCTTCTGAGGCGTACTGGTATTGCATCGGGACGCTACGGTAAGAGGTTAGGAAAACATGATAAAGAACAGTGAAAAGTGGCTGGTAGTAGAAGAGAAGCTGGCTGAGCTCCGGAAAATCGTGGACGAGAACTGGGATAGGGGTGAGTGGGAGCTGGCCGTGCTGGGTACAGGCGTCATTCGAGTCGTGGAGCAATCAAAAGTCAACGCTATAGAGATACGGCAACGGGCCGATGACTTCTCCCGGACGTTTGATTCGATGCTGCAGAGGCATGAAGGCGCTTCGGGGTGATTACCTGATAGAACCCCTGTTAGATTCTACTACAGCCTGATTCGGCGAGATAAAGAGCGTTCGCCGGGTTTTTCCCAATTCGAATATACCGGGTAAGACCTTTAGACAGGGTGCTGAAAAAGGGGAGTCCGGAGGGGCTCCGTCCCTTCTGAGGGGCCCCGCCTCTTCTGAGAGGCGCTCCATCTGGGCCGCACCGGGATTGGTCGAAAGGGTTTCTCATCACCCTGTTAGATAATGGCATCCTGATTCTACACGGACAGCTTGGGCTGTCCGTTTTTTATTTGCTGCCTGCCGACCTGGAAACTGATGGCATCTGCATACCCGGATTATGGTCTGACCTGGCGGGGTGATGGGTAAGGCGCGTATCACGGTCCGGTAATGCGCCACTCGTGTGCCAGGTGGCAGGCCTTGCAGTGGGTATCGGGGTGCATCTCATACGGGTTGTAGCACTCGACGGTATCATGGCAGGACTTGCATTTTACCACCGGTTCCGCCTGTTCGTGGGGCTGGTGACAGTCGCCACACGGGAACTGCATTGGCGCTTCAGTACTCCAGGTCACCCTGGATACCATTGTCTGGTGGCAGCCCAGACAGACGGCACGCGTAGGAACTGTCTCCTCACCAGCGGTAAGGAAATTATGGCAGGTCATGCAGCTTACATCGGTCATATCAGGCACTTTGATTGTGTTACGGGCGTGACACTCCAGACAGTCGGTGGCAGACGGTGTAAATATGTGCAGCGTGTTTGAGTGGCACGTGACGCACTCAATACCCCGGTCCATATCGTGCTGCTTGTGTCCGGCGGTGTCTGCCACCTGCTGCCATTCCGGGTCCCCGCTCTGATGACACTGCTGACACGACGCGTCTTCGACCTCAGCGTGGCTTTCAATCTCCTCGTAGCTCTTGAAGACGAAATCGCACAACTGGCCGGCGCTGGCCAGCAGACTCTGATGATGGCAGCTATGGCAACCGACTTCGGCGTGTGTGCTGCTGGCCCAGCGGTCCCAGGGCTCCTCCATTATATGGCAGGACTGGCAGAAACCGGGGTCGTTCTCCATGTAGTCCCAGAAGAGCACGAACCGGTAGACACCGAAGACAATACCGACCACCAGGATAAGTCCAATCGGTATGCCAGCCTTCCTGGGTAACCGGAGTACCCGGTTCCAGAAGCACTTTGCTCTGTTGGACAACCATCTCATCGATAGTCCCTTTTCGCTGGCGTGCTGCTGTAGCGGGTGGAGAGGCAAGAAGGACTACTCTGGTTAGTAGCGAAGCTGAGAGCGTCGGGTGCGAGTGATAGCACGTTCATGGTCGAATCAACTACATTATAAGCTGGTGTTGCTGCGTATTCCAGTATTACCTGTGCTCTGCTTCTGTAAATCGGAGCCTTACCGTTTTACAACCTCATCCTGTGTTGTGTCACCCTTCTGTCTGAACGAGAGCATTTGTTACTCACTACAGGCCTCTGAGGAAATCGGGGCGAAGGGAACGGGGGTCTCCATGCTCCACAATCCTCCGCAGTTGAGAGAGCATCATCTGCCTGTCATGCGGCAGTGTTCCCCGGACCGCCAGATAGTTGGAGGCGTGCATGGAACTGAAGAAGCAATCCGTGAAGCTGGAGTTCTGGATTATCAGGATGAGTTCTTCTAAGGACCTGAAAGGGGATATCGGTTCGAAGCTTCCCTCCTGCCACTCACGGTACAGTGGTGTGCCAGGCACCAGCGTCAGTGTCAGTGCTCCCACGAAGTCCGGGTCCATGTCACTCAGGACTCTGGCCGTTGCCAGCGAGTGTTTCTCGCTCCCCTCGACACCGCCCAGACCGAGGATAACGGTAATGGAGGTCAGGATACCGGCTGCCCTGGCACGGTGCGTTGCCTCTATTATCTGTGCAGAGTCGACACCCTTGTCTACATGGCGGAGAACATCATCATCACCACTTTCCATTCCGATGTATAGTATACCGAGCTTGAGTTCTCGTAGTGCTTCGAGTTCCTCAGGACTCCGGCGCAGTATATCGCTGGCGGTAGCGTAGGCAGCCACCCTCTCCACGAAAGGGAGCTTGTCCTGCATGTGCGTCAGCACGTCTCTCAGGTGGCTGTAAGGATATACCAGGGCATCTGAGTCCTGAAGAAAAACCCCTTTCCCATCCCATTCCTGGGCAACAGCGTAGACTATTCTCGGTATTCCCGGAACAGTGAGCCCATGCCTGAGGAAGAGGGCAACGGCGTCTATTTCGCTCCGGACTTCCTCGATGTCGCGTATCTGGAGACGGGAGCCGTAGCTGCCGCAGAAGGTGCAGGTGCTGTTTGAGCAACCTGCGGTCAGGGGCAGAAACAGACTGTTTGCCTCGCTCGGGGGGCGTACGATTGCTGGTCGTTCGAAAGACATGGTCATGCTCTTCTCCGCGTAGTATGGGAATAGTACCTAGTTGCACAAAATACCAGCTAGTATGTTCCGTAGGGTGAGACCCTTCGCTACACTCAGGGTGACACGCCACTGTCCTCAGTGGCGCAGAATCTATTTTACACGGTCGGGCCTGTGCTCTCAAGCTATTGAGGGTTACGGTGGTATTGCTCCACTTTGGAAGCGGTTCACCTATATGCTAAAATTGGCTAGTTGCGGTAACAGTAAAGCCGCGCAGACAGGAGTACCTTGGAAGCAAGTGGCATTATTCTAGCCGGTGGTCGGAGTCTGCGTCTGGGGTATGACAAAATCCTGGAGACAGTCGGTGGCCGGAGTCTTCTGGAAATAGTGGTAGATAGCATTACGTCCCTGTGTGGTGATATCATCGTTGTGACCGCCGAAGGGCATCCGATATCCCTGTCAGGGCATCACCCCGACCTGCAAATAGTGACTGATATTTATCCCGGTAAGGGGCCACTGGGTGGTATTTACACCGGGCTGCGACTCTCAAACACGAACTGCAATCTCGTCGTTGCTGCTGACATGCCCTTTCTGAACCAGGCGCTACTGCACTACATGTTAGAATTGACTGATGGGTTCGACATGGTGGCGCCACGAGTGGAGGGCAAGGTGGAACCACTTCATTCTGTCTACACCGGGGGCTGCCTGAGGGTTATAGAGCAAATGTTTGAACGGGATGAACTGGGTGTCCATAAGCTACTGCCTCTGGTCAAGGCGAGATTCGTGGAGGTGGACGAGATAGCCAGGTTCGACCCTGAGCAGTTGAGCTTCTTCAATGTCAATACGGAAAAGGACTTGCAGAAGGCGAGGAAGCTATCCGGGGGTGACAAGGACGATGATTAGTGTTGAAGAGGCCCAGGAGAGGCTTCTTGGCTTTGTTGATGTTCTGGGGAAGGAGGGAGTCCTCATCCTGGACTCCCCGGGTCAGGTACTTGCCGAGGATGTTTGCTCGGAAATCGATGTGCCTCCACTGGACAACTCTGCCATGGACGGCTATGCAGTCCGGTCAGGCGATACCGAAGGGGCAAGCCAGGATTCACCGCGACTGCTCCGCGTGATTGATACCGTAGCCGCAGGTTATGTCTCCGGGCAGGAGGTGACTCCGGGTACTGCAATCCGAATCATGACCGGCGCACCGATACCAGGGGGTGCCGATACTGTCGTCCAGTTTGAAAACACCGATGAGGTACAGCGACGCGAGGCCACCGCCGGAAAGCCAATCACGGAGATAGGCATTCTGCATGAGACAGAGGTCGGCCTCAATGTCCGCAGGGCCGGGGAAGATATCAGGAAGGGTGCGCTGGTCCTGGCGGAAGGGACCGTAATCAGACCGGCTGAGGTGGGTGTCCTGGCTTCCCTGGGGAAGACCCACGTGGCGGTTATTTCCCGACCGGTAGTGGCGATACTGGCTACCGGTGATGAGCTTGTCGAGATAGGACAGCCGCTGCCGGCAGGTAAGATATACAACAGCAATACCTATAGCGTCGCTGCTCTGGTGCGGCGCTATGGTGGCATACCCAGGATTCTGGGGATAGCTCTCGATACAGAGGATTCCTTGGTAGCGGCACTCCGACAGGGGCTTGACGCCGACATGCTGATTACGTGCGGCGGGGTCTCCATGGGGGACTATGATGTGGTCAAGGACGTACTTGCCCGGGAGGGTGAAATCAACTTCTGGACGGTGCGGATGAAGCCGGGGAAACCGCTTGCCTTTGGCACTATCAGGGGGTGTGACAGAACGGGAGCACCGAAAGGGATTCCCCACCTCGGCCTGCCCGGTAACCCGGTGAGCTCGATGGTCACTTTCGAGATGTTTGCCCGCCCGGCTATCTTAAAGATGATGGGTAGGAAAAACTGGGATAAACCTGCGGTTGAAGCTGTACTGGAGGACACGGTTACCAATCGGGACGGACGCCGCGTCTTCGCGAGGGCGATTGTAGAAAAACGTGACGGCCAGTACTTCGCCCGGATAACAGGTCCCCAGGGTTCCGGTGTGCTTACCTCGATGAGCCTGGCCAACGGATTGGTGATTGTCCCCGAGGACACGGCTGAGGTGCAAGCAGGCGACATTGTCCGAGTGATGATGCTGGACTGGAATGAGGAAGTCGTCTAGGCCCTGCGTCTCCTCAGGAGCAGGAAGGCCAGGACCGCCAGCAAAGTGACCACACCGGCAGAGATACCCCCAACGAGACCCCAGTTGAACGGCATGCCCAATGGTACCTGAAGTGCTTTCAGGTCTTCCGCCACCAACGGTATTTCTTTCTCTTCTACTGCGAAGCTGTCCGTCATGTTGTCAATGCTCACGTCATAGACTCCCGGCCTGTCCTGGGAGGTAATGAAGACCACCGTCTGGCTGCTGCTGCCTTCCAGCGACACGTCCTGAAAGGCGGTGACCACGCCGTTTATTTCCAGTTCTACCCTATGGGTACTGGCGAAGTCACCGGTGTTGGTGACCAGGACGCTGATAGTAACGTCCTCTCTGCTGCTGACTTTACCCGGAGCCACAGTGAGCCGGCTGGTGATGAAGGCGACCGGAGTTGGTGGAAGTGAGGTCGCTTCGACGGTAAAAGTGCCGGAGAGTGTATCGATTTCTACTTCATAGATTCCCGGGGTATCATGTGAGGTGGTAAAGACTACGGTTCGGCTGGTGTCGCCATTCAGGGGGAGTTGCTGAACGGCGGTGGTTGTACCATCGATCTTCAATGCCACCAGGTATGTTCCGGCAAGGTCCCCGGTATTGCTGACGAGCACCTTGATGGTTATCGTTTGCTGCATGCCTGCCGTGCCGGGTGTGATGGTAAGGCCGCTAACAGAGAATGCCGCCGGTCGGGTGGAAGCGATAACCGTATAGGGTGTGAAGTGAGTCACTTCCGTGGTCACTGTGTCGTTCACCGGGTCGACCGTAGATTCAAGGGGCAGCCACTCTTCGAGTTGGCCGTCCCATACGGCGGCAGTCAGCTGCCTCTCAGCGATACCCTCCGGTATCAGGGACTGGTCATAGCCCAGGCGGATGCGTACCGGCTGGTCAAACGTGGCACCATCCGGACCAAAATCGTAGACCGGACTGACAATCTCTGCATTTGTGGGAGCCGGCGGCGGTTCGTCCATTTCGGTAATGGTTAACTCGTTCAACGGTCCTCCCGCGGTTGTGAGGGCCGTGGTGCCCTGCGCGACGGTCAGTGTTGCTCTGCCGTCCGTGGATTCGGTGGTGAGTTCGCCATCCGGTGCCTCTTCGGTAGTGCTGTCCCCATCTCCTCCGTCGCTGCCATTACTACTGTCGGACTCCTGGTAGGTGACCGTGCCTATTTCCTGGGACGGCGGCAGATATGAGGTGACAGTCAGCCATATCCCGGCCTGGACCTTGGCCTCAACAACCTCCCCGATGATGGTATAGGTACCGGACATGCTGCCAGGGGGGAATGTCAAGGGAACAACGACGGTCTCCTCGACCGTCTCACCCTTGCCGGGAAACGGTTCTATGTTAAGGGTATAACTGGGATGAAGTGTCACCTCAGCCCCGGTATCACTGTGCCGGGCCATAATACGGGAAGTGATGTAGGCTGCACTGGGTGTCAGCCCTAGCAGGTCTTCTATGCAGGTGGCCTGACCGCTAACGGTGATGTAGAATACCTGGCTTCCCTGCACCTCGGTCTGGCTGAGCTGCATACTGTAGCTGAAGGTGAAGTAGTCGTCTATACTGAAGGCGGATGCCGGACTGGTGGTGATGAATGCCAGGCACATCGACAGGATGAGAATAACTGGTAACCAGCGGGCAGGCTGCGTTTGCCACCAGGTAGACCACAGCCGCCAGGCTTGTTGAGCCACTCCGTTGCACACCCCTTAAGGTTTACGTTTGCTCATTTCATGCAGAAGGGAGGAGTGTTTACCCCTCCCCTCTGTGTTATACTTATCCAGTTCCATAAGACAGGGGACTCTGGCCTAGTATCTCCGGCGCCTCCACAGCAGTATACCGACGACTATCGCGATGACGACTACGCCGCCAATGATGCCGCCAATGAGTGCCCAGTTGGTTCCTACGTCATCATCTTCGATTTCCGGCTTCACGACGGTAAAGCTTGCCGATAGGTCATCGATGTCGACGGTGTAGATTCCGCCCATATCCTCGGACGTGGTGAAGGTCACCGTCTGGCTTGCGCCGGCGGCCAGTTTTACCATCTCGGTCTCCACAACCACGCCGTCTATCTTCAGTTCGACAAGGTAGGTGCCTTCCTGGCCGCCACGGTTGGCCACCCGGACGCTGATGGTAACGGTGTCACCGGGTTCGACCCTGGATGGGGTCACGGAAAGGTTGCTGGTGAAGATGTCCGCTGGTTTCGGCGGTACGATTACCGGTGGCGCTGTGACGGTGAACCTTCCGGTAAGGCCGTTGATGCTGATAGCGTAAGTACCATCAGCTTCTTTTGAGATGGTGAAAGATACCGTGACGTTCCCGTGGCCAGCAAGGGATATTTCCTTGGTCTCAGCCACTTCATTATTAATCATCAGTTCCAGAATATAGGAGCCGGAAAGGTCTCCGGTGTTCTCAACCAAGACACTGATTGTGACATCTTCGTCGATTTCAACCTCGTCAGGCATCACTGTCAGGTTGCTGGTCTGAAAGGAGGCGGGGGCGGTAGCCAACACAACGGCGAAGGTGGAGAAGTGGGTGACGTACGTGGTGACGGTGTTGTTCACCGTGTCAACCACGGTCAAGAGCTTGATCCACTCTCCGGTGACCTCGTCCCAGACGACAATGACGATGTCCTCTTCATTAAAGCCCGCCGGTAGATCGGCTTCGGAATACGACAGGGTGATGCCCACTGGCGGGTCAAACGTCGCCCCCTCCGGTCCGAAGGTGTAAGTCAGGGCGACCATGGAGTGGTCCGGGGGTGGTGGTGGCGGCATTTCCATCTCGGTGGCGCTTATGAATGTCAGTGGCTCGCCTTCTGCGGTAAGACCTGTCGTTCCCTCGGGAACCGTGACCCAGGCCTGCCCATCTTCGGTCGTGGCAGTGACCTCGGTAAGGAATAAGCCGTCCTCTACCATGTCTTCAGACAGACAGGTAACGCCCGGTCCCTCCACGCACTCCGGTGCCTCCTCTTCACCGTCGGGGGGCGGAGGGGGCGGAGGGGGCGGAGCCAGCGGCGTAGCGGTGGCACGGCCAATGGGCAAATCACTGCCAAGATAGATGTCGGCAAGCTTCCCTACCGTGAGGTCATTGATGCCCTCGGTAAACCACATCTCATAGCTGCCGCCGCTCTCAATTACGGTGGGTGCAGCTACCGAACTCCACAGACCGCCGGTGCTGCCGGCGAGGTCGCTGGCGCTCTGAATGGCCCAGGTCGTCCCATTACCGGAGGTAGCGTAGCCGATGGCCGTATTAGTACTGGCGAGGGTGGTCTTGATAGTGGTCAGGTCCAGGGCGAGGATTGCGTCCAGGATATCGCCCACATCTTTAGCCGCAAGCGCGGTCCAGATATCACCGAGGCTGAATGACTGGAGTTCACTCCAGATAGTATCCACGCCCGTCCTGGTAAGGTTGGTCCTCGCCCCGGTGTACCACATATGGTACGTGCTGCCAACTTTGACCACACAGGGGTCGCCGACACTTTCCCAGACCGGCGTGCTGCTTGGGAGTACTTTGCTGTTCTGAACGGTCCAGGTCGTGCCATTAGCGGATTCGGCGTAGCCGATGACGGCGGCCGTGCCGTCAAGGACACCAATCGCAGCATCAAAGTCGGCGTTACCGGTATCTATCAGTGCATCGGCCCATTGCGACATCGTAAGGTCAGACTCGGTTCTCGTGTACCACATCTTATATGTGGTGTCATCACTATCATAGATTACACAGGGAGCGCCCACGCTGTCTCCAAGGTTGCCGTCCACAGCGGGGAAGACCTGGTCATTCGGACTCCCCCAGGTTAAGCCGCCGTCGGTGGAGGTGGCGTGGCCGATGACGGTCCTGGTGCCATTCAGCACTGTCTCTACCGCAGTCTTCCGGTTGGCCTGGGTCTCGCCAAACCCGCTCAGGACAGGTGTCCAGTCGGCGGCGATTACCAGGTCTGATTCGGCCCTGGTGTACCACATGTGATAGGTGCCGCCAATATTGACCACGGTAGGTGTGCCTTCACCGGTGAGTATGCCGCCGCCATCGTTCAGTACGTCATTGTTCTGAACGGTCCAGGTTATGCCGTCGGTTGAAGTGGCATACCCAATGACTGTGGTAGCACTGTCCAGAAGAGCGACCATGTCAGCCGCGTCCAAGGTGGCTGCCTTGTCTAATAGGCTATCAAGGTCCTGGGCAAGGATGTCATCGATAAAGTCAGAAAAGTCATACGTGCCGAGGTCATTGAGGCGAGACAGTACCTCGGTTTCGGTCTCGTTGAGATTAAGACGCGTGAACCACATCTTGTAGGTGGCTCCGTCTTTAATCACCCACGAGTCGACCACAGCTCTTAGCCCGCCCATGGTGAGTTCGCCGGTGTATTTGGTCCAGGCCTGACCTGTGGGGTTTGCCGAGGCCGGGTTGTCCGCGACGATCGGGACAAGACTGAGGGCCAGCATTGACACCAGGATTATCGTCAGCACCTTGGTCATTGACTTCATACAGTCACCTCCAGTACAAGCAAGATATAGAGATAGAATTATTTTCAAGTAATCCTGTCTATTTGTCAATACACCTGGCATATACCGTATGTTCAGATGCTACCTTTGTGGCGGTGTTTCCCCATGTGTGGATACGTGGTATTCCTGCCAGGTGATAGTTGCACCGCTGCTAGGTGGTAGTGTATCATACTTCCTTGAATACGGTAACCCCGGGGCAGTCTGGATTTCAGCCGAAGTCCAGGCGCAGCTGGAGAGCAAGTTGGTGAGAATCCAACGCAGTCCCGCCTACTGTGACTCGCCTTAGGCGAGAAGCCAGGACGCCGGGCCCCGGGTATCCCGGACCTTCGCGGCACAAGGAGGTGGGATAATGAATGAGCCCTGACGCCAAGCCCTCATGTGGTTTACCGCATGAGGGCCTTAGTTTATGCAGTTTATAATTACCAGTGATGTTGGAGGTAACGTTTCTTGAAATTAAAGCAAGGGATTGCACTCGTACTTTCCACAGTATTGCTGGCTGGCCTGGTAGCCGGGTGCCAACCGCAAAGCTATACTGATGATGCCGGCAGGCAGGTAGATATAGATAAAGCCCCACAGAGGATTATCACTTTCGGACCAAGCATTACCGAGATTCTCTTCGCGCTTGGTCTGGACGACAGGATTGTCGGGGTTAGTGATTTCTGTGACTACCCCCAGGCGGCACAAGACAAACCGAAGGTGGGCAACAGTTTCAGCCCATCTATCGAGAAGGTGGTTGAACTGGAACCGGACCTGGTCATGACCGTGGAACACGAGCAGTTCAACAGCGAACTGGAAGGCCTGGGAATCACCTACGTAGTCCTTGACCCCGAGGATGTGAGGAGTATCATGGACACCATCCGGCTGGCGGGGGAGGTTACCGGCAGGACCAAAGAGGGAAACCGGCTGGCCAGTGACATGGAGAAGGTGATATCCGATGTCACCACCCGGGTGGAGGGTGCCGCACGACCGACGGTCTTCTTTATGGTCGACGGTACTGACCCGAACATGCCGTGGACCGCCGGTGGAGGGTCTTTCATTCATGACGTAATCACAATAGCCGGCGGGGAGAATATCGCCTCCCGTGTAGTCGATGACTACACGCAACTGAGCATCGAGGAGATTGTCAATGCCGACCCGGATTTCATCATTATCCAGACAATGATGGGGGGTGTTCCCACGGTTGCCGTGGAAGTGCTGGAGCAGCACCCTATCTGGCAGCAGTTGAGCGCTGTTAAGGAAGGTAACATCTATCTCATCAATGGCGACCTCGTGTCTCGCCCCGGCCCAAGAATTACGCAGGGCCTGGAAGAGATGGCAAAGATACTCCACCCGGAGCTGTTCGACTAGGCGGCCCTGTTGACGGGTGTGGTACTATAAACGTAGTTGACTTGTGGGCGAGCCGTCGGAATGTGCGGCGGCTCGCTCGCTCAGGAGAGAGACTTGTCGAGATTGCTGCTGGTAAGACACGGTACCACCGACTTTAACACCGGACGACGGTTCATGGGGCAGAGCGATATCGAGTTGAGTGCTGAAGGCTACCGGCAGGCGGAAAAGCTACGCGACTACCTGGCCAGGGAGAAGATTGACGCTGCCTACTCCAGTGACCTCAGGCGTGCCCTGGTGACAGCGGAGGTCATCTGCCAGGAACGCGGACTGGAGATTGTGACCTGCCCCGAATTGAGGGAGTGCGACTATGGTGAGTGCGAGGGGCTGACCTTCGGCGAGATTGGAAGCAGCTACCCGGAGGTGGCCGCACGGTGTATAAACTTCACTCTTGACCTGGAGTTCCCGGGCGGGGAGTGCTATCGGGACTTCTTCGAGCGCACCGGGCGGTTTCTGGAAAGGCTTGATAGCTACAAACCGGAAAAAACCGTGCTTGTTGTTGCCCACGACGGTGTGCTCAAGGCGCTCCTGTGTACTATGCTCGGGATAGACGGGAGTCACTGGTGGCAACTTAGACTGGACACCGCCTCCCTGAGTATCATGGAGACACACCCTCGGGGTGCGAGACTGACCCGCCTGAATGATGTCTGCCATCTGGCGGCGGACACTGACTAACCGTACACTACCCGATTGCCTGCCTGTTCTTGCCGTGATAAACTGTGGCCAGCATACAAAGACGTACTACGTGCGCTGGCTATCAAGGAAAAGATGGTCCCATTTATTACCTTTGAAGGCGGAGAAGGCAGCGGCAAGACTGTTCAGGCAAGGGCACTACACAGGAAATTGCTCCAGGCAGCCGTGCCTGCACTCCTTATCTACGAGCCGGGTGGGACACCGCTGGGCCGGAGAATCGGTCGCTGGCTGAAGTGGGGTCGAGCAGCAGACATGTCTCCCCTCAGCGAATTACTGCTGTTCAATGCTTCCCGTGCCCAGCTGGTCCGTGATGTTATTGAGCCCAATCTGAAAAACGGGACGGTGATCATCTGTGACCGGTATACCGATTCCACCGTTGCCTACCAGGGTTACGCACGGGGACTGGACATGGAGACTGTCCACCGTATTAATAGTATCGCTACCGGCGGACTATGTCCTGACCTCACCGTGCTGCTGGATATTCCGGTTGAGGAAGGCTTTGCCCGCAAGAAGGACCGGGCGCAGGACCGTTTCGAGCAGGAAGACATGGTTTTTCACCGGAGAGTCCGTGAGGGATACCGCGCTCTTGCTGCTGCGGAGCCGGAGCGCTGGCTGGTGATTGATGCCCGGCAGTCCAGAGGAGAGATAGAGCACCTGGTCTGGCCCAGGGTGAGCCGTCTGCTGGTGGAGATACTTGGTTCAGAAAATCAGATTGCCGAGTAATCCTGGGATACCTACCCTTGCCGAGGAGAAAGTGCTCGCGGCGCAGGGGTACCTCCGTATTGCCGGCGTTGATGAAGTCGGTCGTGGCCCACTGGCCGGGCCGGTTGTTGCCGCTGCTGTCGTCCTTTCGCCGGACATAGATGCGCCCTGGCTGGGGCTGGTCAGGGATAGCAAGGTGTTGACCGGACCGAAGCGTGAGCTTCTGTATCACCATATTCAGGAAGCGGCGCTCGGTGTCGGTGTCGGTTGCGTTGAATCCACGGTGATTGATGACCAGGGTATTGTGCCAGCAACGCGAATGGCCATGAGACTGGCCATAGAGCAACTCCGACCGCCCCCGGAATCCGTGTTGATAGACTATATGACGCTTCCTGAGGTCAGGCTGCCGCAGAAGGGGATAACCAGGGGTGATAGCCTTTGTCTCTCCATCGCCTGTGCCTCCATAATCGCCAAGGTAACACGTGACCGCATGATGGTGGAGCTTGACCGTACTTACCCGGGATACGGGTTCTGTCGGCACAAAGGGTATGGCACCCGGGAGCACCTGGTCTGCCTGCGTCGGCTGGGGCC
>DATKWT010000008.1 GCA_035529395.1 Dehalococcoidales bacterium
GAAGTGATGACCAGTTCCGCCAGACGGTTCTCCTTCTCATCGGAAATGCTGGTCACCATGTTGACGACACCCACTAGGATGCTGAACATCAAGAGCAAGGCAAATACCGCCGGTACAATTAATTCACCTATTGCTTGTGCGAAAGGTACGACTTCCGACACGCTGCCGTCATCTGCCACCTTGAAGTTCTTGAAAACAGCCGGTTCGGCAACACGCGCCACCAGATCAGGGCTGAGCAGGCTCAACTGCTCCGCGACCAGTTCTTCCACTTGAGCCCGTTGAGCCAGTAACTCAGGGCTCAACTGGCTATACTGCTGTGCCAACAGCTCCTGGGAAAGCAAGCCCCAGAAAGCGCCTGCATCGTCCCAGTTTTCATCCCACGCTGTTTTGAACGCCGCGTACTGATCGACTTTGCCCGACTCAAGATAGTCGTCCGCGACCACGTAGAGGGAGTCGATCTCCCCGCGCTGATATGCTTCCAGACCTTCAGCAAGTGTCCCGTACCTGACCGGAGCCTGCCCTTCCAGCCCCGAAAAGACGCCGCTGTTATCGACAAAGCCAATCCGTCCCACGTCCACCTCCCCGGTCACGGACGGTGGGGCGTCACTGGCGATTGCCTCCTGGATAAGCGGCACGACCCATACCGCAGCCACCATCAGGAGGGCGATTACCACCGTGAAGAAGAGATACCCGCCGCTGCGAAGGTGCCGTCTTACCTCCTCTGCGAATATGATCCATGTCTCATTGGACTTTCCGCGCACGAGACACCTCCTCGATGAATATGTCGTTCAGAGACGGCATCATCCGTTCAAACCTGTCGACCTGGATTCCGGAAGCAGCATATGACTGAAATATCTGTTCAGGCGTTCGCCCCTCACCGATGTCGTACTCAACCGTGTCGTCCGGAAGCACCTTCAGGTGATCACTCCGTAAATCGTCCGGAACGCCGGCAGCCTTGACTTGCACAGACTTGACGCCGCGCTCACGCCTGATATCGCCGAGGTTTCCGAATAGAAGCAAGTTCCCCTCAGAGATAAGCGCAATACGTTCACACATCTCCTCGACATCGGACATGATGTGAGTGCTGAACATTATGGTCGCCCCGGCGCGTTGCCGCTCAATGAGCATCTCCTTCATCAACTGGACATTCAGCGGGTCAAGGCCTGAAAACGGCTCATCCAGGATGATGAGCTCAGGCCGGTGAGCGATGGCAATGATGAACTGTGCCATCTGCCTCATGCCGCGGGAAAGAGTATCAACCTTCTTAAGGCGGTATTCGTGCAAGCCGACCTGTTTTAACAGTTCGTCGGCACGGGACTCAGCCTCGGTGAATGACAGGTCCTTCAGGCGGACAAGGTACCGGATGGCATCCAGCACCCTTGCTTTGGGGGGCAGTCCGGTCTGCTCAGGCAGATAGCCAACGCCCTTCAACACCGAGCGTTGGGGCTCTGAGCCGAGGATAGACACGGAACCGCTGTCCGGCCGGATGATTCCCTGGGCCATACGGATTGTCGTGGTCTTGCCCGACCCGTTGGGGCCGAGGAATCCGAAAATCTCACCGGGCCTCACGTCGAACGACACGTTGTTAACAACTGTTCGAGGTCCGAAAGACTTGGTGAGGCCTTCTACTTGTAGGACCTTTTCGAGCATATCTGTCCTCCCTTCCACCAATTCCTGGCTGGAATTAAGTATGCGTTTTTCAGGTTAATTCATATGCTTAATTATGTCCCCCCCAAGTCAAACTCAATTATTGAGAGGCAAGTAGAAGGGGTTCGCCAGCGTATGGTCTGCGAAGTATACTACAGGGAATAACCCCGAAAACATCCAGTTAACAACAACGGCTGAAGGGTGTAGTCCTTTCAGCCGCACTCATTGTTTATGGCCTGTTGCTACTCTATGACCGCCCTCTTATCACCTTCCTGCTTGACCACCTCACCGATAACCTTTATCTCAGGCAAGGCATCAGTCACCCCGCTGACGTCCTCCGGAGAACAGATGACCACCATGCCGATACCCATGTTGAAGACCCTGTACATCTCGTCACGGTCTACATTGCCCTTCTGCCGGATGAGGCGGAAAATCGGGGGCACCGTCCAGGACTTGCTGTTAAAATGTACCGCCATGCCCTGGGGAATAACCCGGGGGACATTGCCGACAAGACCACCCTGGGTGATATGCGCCATACCTTTAATGACAGGGAGAACCGGCTTCAACTGATTGTAGTAGCAACGGTGTGGCTCCAGTAGCTCCTCCCCGAGGGTCCGTGACAGCTCCGGGTAGTAGACATCAAGCTCCTGCCTGGTCTCACCGAAGATGTGCCGCACCAGCGAGTAACCGTTGGTGTGCAATCCGCTGGAGGGCAGACCCAGAAGAACGTCACCGACAGCCACTGTCTCTCCCCGGATAATCCTGCCCTTCTCCACGGTACCGATGACGAAGCCCACCAGGTCGTAGTCATCCCCGTGGTAGATACCGGGGAGCTCTGCCGTTTCGCCACCGATGAGGGCACAGCCGACCTCGCGGCAGGCCTGGGCCAGCCCCGTGATAATAGCCTCCATTTTTTCGGGCACAAGCTTGCTCATGGCAACATAGTCGAGGAAGAACAACGGCTCGGCGCCGCCGGTGAAGATGTCGTTGACGCAGTGGTTGACGATGTCCATACCGATGGTATCGTGCTTGTCGAGGGCACAGGCAATTTTCACCTTCGTACCCACGGAGTCAGTGCTGGATACCAGGACCGGGTCCTTATATCCTTTGAACTCGAAGAATCCACCGAAGAGCCCTACCCCACTGAGTACTTCCGGGCGATACGTTGTGCGGGCGTGCCTGGCAATAACTTTGGTTACTGCCTCGCCGACATCGATATCAACCCCTGCTTTCGCGTAAGTCTCACCCATCGCCCCCTCCTCAGTACATACTCCTACCGTCTGAAAAGCCTTATCGCCCACCAGCGCCACCAGAAGACCCCGTTACCGGCAACTACCCTTATCTCACCACCACAACGGATATAATGCTTGCAGGGTATGATACCCCTGGGTTCTATGCCGCGCGCCCTGGCGGAGGCATGCCACGCCATCATGCCTTCATACGCGACGTCAATTTCGTCAATCTCTGTGAGTTCCAGTCCACATCTGTCACAGCGTAGCTTCTTCATCGCTGTTGCTTTCTCCCCTGCTCAACAGCCCACAATACCAACCGGCAGAACGCCTTGTTACCGTGAATCTATGCCTTCTTATGCCGGTTGACGAACCGCCTCATCCGGGTGAGAGCCTCCTCGATATCAGCCATCGATGTGGCGTAGCAGCAGCGCACGTAGCCCTCACCACACAGCCCGAACGCAGAACCGGGCACCACCGCCACCTTTTCCTCGGTGAGCAGTCTCTCGGCAAACTCCTCCGAAGTCAGTCCGGTGGTCCTTACCGATGGAAAGGCGTAGAACGCCCCCTTAGGCTCAAAGCAGGGCATACCTATCTCCCGCAGTCCCTTGACCATGACAAGACGCCTCCGGTTGTAGTCCTCAACCATATCGGTGGCACTCTCCTCGCCGTACCGCAGCGCTTCAATTGCAGCCACCTGCCCCATTGTGGGAGCACACATCATGGTGTACTGATGGACCTTGGTCATAGCGGCAATTATCTCTCTGGGAGCCGCAGCGTAGCCGATGCGCCACCCGGTCATGGCATACGCCTTGGAGAAACCGCCCAGCAAAATGGTACTCGCCTTCATCCCTGGCAACGCGGCGACACAGGTGTGCTCGACGCCGTAGACCAGCTTGGCATATATCTCGTCGGAGGTAACCAGGAGACTGTGACGGCGGGCTACCTCAGCCACCTCAGCCATCCTGTCACGACTCATCACCGCGCCGGTGGGATTGGCGGGATAGCCGATAAGGATTGCCCTTGTTTTATCCGTGACCCGCGCCTCGACCTCCGCGGCACTGAGCTCGAAGCTCTCCTCTTCATTTGTGGGCACGGCGACTGCCTTCCCGCCGGCGAGGACAATACAGGGTTCGTAGGAGACATAGCAGGGGTCCGATATGATGACTTCATCGCCGGGGTCAAGGATAGCCCGCATCGCCAGGTCCAGTGCCTCGCTAACCCCGACGGTGATGAGAAGTTCAGTAGCCGGGTCGTACTCCAGGTCATACTCAGCCTTCAGGTAACGCGCTAACTCCTGTCGGAGTTCCGGCATGCCCGAGTTGGAGGTATACATCGTCTGTCCCTTCTGCAGGGACTCTATGGCAGCCTCGGTAATATGCCACGGGGTAGCGTAGTCAGGCTCACCAACCCCCAGCGATATCACACCTTCCATCGAGGCAAGCAGGTCAAAGAACTTGCGTATCCCTGACGGGGATATCTGGTTTGCCCGCCTGGAGATGTGGTACTTCTTCTTTTTTGCCCTGGAGTTTACCTTCGGATTGGTCGCCATACGCGTCTCCTAATATCAGGATGGTGTGGGACCCGCTGAAAAATCCTTTCGACCATTCCCCCTATATCTGGGGGCCTGCCCCTATGGACTCCCCTTGTTCAGCACCCGGCATCTAGAGCATCACCGGCTGCCGCTTCACTTCTTCCTTACCTTCGACAATCTCGCCGTCTTCTTTGTACCGTTTGAGGACGAACTGGGTTACCGTCTCCTTCACCCCTTCTATATGGGAGAGCTTCTGGGAAACGAAATCAGCAATCTCATGGTTGCTCTTGCCCACAACCAGGACAAACAGGTCATAGGAGCCGGAGACCAGGTAGACCGTGTGCGCCTGCGGGAAACGGTATATTCGCTCGGCCACAGAATCAAAGCCAACATCCTTCTCGGGAGTAAGCTTGACCTCGATAAGCGCCCAGACGTGTTCGTCTTCAACCATGTCCCAGTTGACTATCGTCTTGTACTTCAGGATGGTACGGTCTTCCTGGGCCTGCTTGATGAGCTTGGTGACCTCGGCCTGGGGTACACCGGTCATAGCGGCTAACTGCTTTGGGGTGGTTCGGGCATCATGCTCCAGTATCTTGAGAATTTCCTTCAGCATCTGCTAACTCCTGACGAGCGCGGTTACCGACCACTTGTCGTTGGCTACATTATAGCAGAGTTGGAAGCGTTTGTTATCTCCGGTGCCGACCTGGAAATATTTCTCGCCCGGCTCCTTCCAGGACTTCTCTATCCGGGTGACCTGGTATTCTGCACCCTTCCAGCGAAAGGATTCCGGCCTTTCCGCATAGGTTTGGCCGGAATAGCACCTTACTTCCGGGTCCGATAGCCCATTATCGGACACGCTATCAAGCATATCGTATGACGCGTCATCTGATACGTTATTCAAAGTCGCACCTCCCGGGCAAGTAGCCCCTTCTGTAATTGCGAGGAGCGCCAGCACCCCTCCTGCCATTCTGAGCGCAGCGAAGAATCTCAGGCTCAGGAAACCCTCTCCCTTGGTCCCCCTCCCTTTGCCAAAGGGAGGGGGAGATAGATGTGAGAGAGGCTGCGCCTCTCTACGACTCTCCGCTCCTACGCTATTCCTGAGGTCATTACCCTGAGAACACGCCACTCTATAAGGTGCGAATGACACCCGCCTGAGAGAATGACTTCACACCGTTTTGGGGTGTCCAGAGGGGGCGCCTCTCAGAAGAGGCGAAACCCCTTTGGAACGGGGGTCCAAGGGGGTGTCCCCCTTGGTTCGTCTTCCATCTCAACAGAGGCTTCTCACTGGTGGAGGCCCCATCTCCCAGGCAAGTAGCCCCTTCTGTCATTGCGAGGAGCACTCGCGTCCGATAACTCTGGAACCCTGCCTTTGTTTGCTATCCTCCCCGGTACTCCTCTCCCGTAGTGTCAGATCTTCTGTAACGTGGATGAATCGCGGACAATCTGGTAATCAGGTCCATATTGTCGGGTTGCACCGTATTCTCCGCAATCCTGTTGACGGACCTCATGCCACACTTCAGACACCGGTGAATAATCTGATACCCTTTTCCGGACCTGAACTTGATGCCCACCGGCTCCATCAGACCCTGGCAAGTGCTTTCTCGGTCACCGGGTAGGATATCGAGGTGCTTCGAGAACAGGCAGAACGGGCAGTGATTCCGATAGCTGCCGTTGCTTACGGGGGTTACGTCTTGTCCGCATTGCTCACAGGTGAACCCTGCATTCTTCTGCTTCCTGCTCATGCCCTGGACTCCTTGACTGGATGCACTTCCAATCAAAGGGCCAGGGTTCCGTTTGCTCTTTCCTTACGGCTCCAGGCTCAACTGAACCAGTGACACATTCACCGTCGTACCTCTTGGGATGACGGTTACTTCCGGTTCCAGCTTCATCGGGGCATGTTTCATCCCCGAATCCGGACCACGACCGATTTTGGCATTGTGTCGGCCACTGTAAGGCGGGAACTGCCGCCTTCCACCGGTAGGTGTGTGCCCAATCTCACTGGCTTTGGCGTCGTCCCCTGTCAGGCAAGAGCAGGACAACGACTGACTACGTCCATATGACCTCCTTGATAGTCGTTACGTTGAGGTGCCATCCCGCTACCTCCTGCCTAACCGGAAACCCAGGTCTGCCCACACTCCAACATGGTCTGAAGGCCAGAGTGTCGGGTCATCCGGGTCCGGCTGGTCAAAACACCGTCCCGCATCCTGGATCTCCAGGTTGTCGGTCACCCAGATGTAGTCGAAGCAGAGAGAAAGACGCGCCGCGTCGGAAATAGGCGTAGCATTTGGCGCATTGAGTCCTGTCGGGCAGGTCGGCTCCAACTGGACCGAGCGGAATGGCTTGGGAACGAGCCGGATTGAGGTCGACTCCGGGGTGGCATTGAAGTCACCGCACACGATGCGCGCGTCAGCATCGTCACGGCTTTCTACCCACTCGAAGAGGCACTGTACCTGATACTGGCGCAGGCCATCCTCCTCCGGCACGTGATGCAGGTGGGTCACGTACACGTCCACCTGCTGCCCTTCGATGTTAAGGCGGACGACCTGCGCAACGCGGCCGCGAGCCAGGTAATCCAGATTGCCGGTCTCCACGACGGGAAAGCGGGTGAGCAGTCCCTGTGCCTCATCCAGTGACCACCCGCTGGATTTGGTCTGTTGGGTCAGTGCGTAGGACAAACCCAGCCGCTCCCTGGCCTCACGCCGGAGCCAGCGCCCGCTCTGGAGAGGCACCGATATCTCGTTCAGGGCCAGCACGTCTGGCCTGAGCGCTCCGAGTTGCTCGACTATCAGCTCACGCCGTTCCTTCCAGCGCTTGAATCCCTGGTGGAGATTGAAGGTCGCTATTCTGAAGGTCATGCGTCTCCTCTATTCGTGCCCTCTCGGCAAGATCGGCCCGGCAGGGAAGGAAAATTAAGTGTAAGAGAGACCGCGCCTTCCCAGGACTCTCCACTTTCTCTTACCTGCGGTAGCCGTCCCCTTTTCCCCTTTTGGGGTGTCCAGAGGGGGCGCCTCTCAGAAGAGGCGAAACCCCTTTGGAACGGGGGTACAAGGGGGTGTCCCCCTTTATTCCTGCTGCCCCCTCAACAGGGGAAGGGGAAGAAACCAGAGAGACCGCGCCTCTGTAAGGCTCTTTTTTTATAGAGTTAAACAAGCTTCAACTGACAACCAGAATATTTTATCATAGGCAGGTAATGTGTCTGTCCAATTTCGATGGTCCCACTCGTCCCCGCTGATGTCATCGCCAGCCAGGAGATACTGCCCGAATTGGACCTTGCGAAACGTGGCTACGGCCGCCATCGCGGCACACTCCATCTCAACCACCAGGCACCCTTCCGCCTTCCTCCTGGTAATCTTAGCCTTGGTCTCCCGGTAGGGAGCGTCAATCGTCCACGTCAGCCCAATCTCGTAGTCGACGTGGTGCCTCTTGAGTACGCTCTCCAGCTTGTTGAGCACTTTCCGGTCCAATGCGACAGTTCTGGATGCAGGCAGATAATGATATGAAGTACCCTCATCTCTTACTGCTGCACTGGGTATAACGATATAACCTCGGCTCAGTTCAGATTTCAATACGCCCGCCGAACCGCAGGCGACGAACTTGCGACAACCCAATGCAATCAGTTCTTCAAGCAGGGCGCCTGCAAGGGGGGCACCACAGGCTGTCGGACAGACAACAGTGATGGATTTGCCATTATGGTCCAATTTGTAGATTTCGGTGGGCATAAGGATTGAACCTAATTCGTAGACCTTCTGCAACCTGTTTTCCTGTCTCAGGTTTTCTACGACAGAGCCATAGAAAGGGATTACACAGTACTCCGGTAGTCCGATGTTTTTATAGACCGAAGGTTCAATCAGCGCATTCCGGTCTTTATCAAAGTCGAGTAGTGGTATCTCATCCATTTCATTATGCATAGCACATAGAGCTCCTGGATTTCTGGCCTCCTATTACACCAATCAGTCGCCTGCTGCCGTCAGTGAGGCCACGTCAGTGGCGATTCAGTCCGGTTCCTGCTTGCTCGGGGAGTCCCGGAGCGAGTCCATCTCCCGGCGCAGCTTCCTCTGCTTCCGGTACAGGTAAAACACGTATCCGAAAATAACTGCCCAGACGATGCTATATATCGCGAAAAGATAACCCAGATTCTCCATAGTTCTCTACACTCCTACTCCAACCGCAGGTTTTTCATATTCTCGATATCGGATTCCAGAATCTTGAGCGAGGTGGCCTGCCTGACCAGGAGAATGTACAGCACCGTGAAGGCGACCACGCATACCAGCAAAGCCACCAGCATGGTCGGAGCCAGCCCGCCTTCAAATATCAGTGCTGTCGGATGCTGGGTACGCCACAGGTTAATCGCCAGCGCTACGATGGGCACATTGATGAAACCCACGATGCCCAGCACGGCGCTGAGCCTGGCACCCTGGCTCTCTTCCCGGGCGTAACCACGCACCATGAGATAGGCAACATACACAAACCAGAGGACCAGTGTGGCCGTCAACCTGGCGTCCCATGTCCACCAGATACCCCACGCCGCCTTAGCCCATATGCTTCCCGTAATCAGCACCAGAGAGGTGAAGACAACCCCGACCTCTGCCGAAGCCCAGGCAATGGAATCCCATATCACAGACCGCTTCCACAGGTACAGAATACTACCGATAAAGACGACCAGGAATGCCAGGAACCCGACCCAGGCCAGCGGGACGTGGAAATAGAATATCCTCTGCACCGCCCCCGCGTATTTCTCGGTAGGTGCGTAGACGAGCGCCATGTAGAGGGCTGCCAGCATCAGGGCAAAGCCCATTCCAACCAGAAGGTCATCTCTCAGCTTACCTCTACCGTTCTTCACAAAATCTCCTCTCCCGAGTATGTGTCGGCTCACTCCTCGATAACGAACTCGAACATCAGGGTAGCTACCACCAGGTAGATTATATCAAACGCTATCATTATCTCAAGCCAGGTCAGCATGTCACTCCACGGGCCTCCTGCCAGCACACAGGTAGTAGTCTCCACCGCACCGATAATCACCGGCACGACAAGGGGCAGGAAAAGGATGGGCAACATGATGTCCCGCGCCCTGATATTCATTGCCAGCGCGGAAAACAGTGTGCCCACTGAAGTAAATCCAAGCGTTGCCAGCACAATGATTAGGGCAAGCCTGGGCAAGAAGAGGGGCAGATTGAAGAGGACAAGGAATATCGGCGTGATGACGGCTGCAATAACCAGCATGAAAGTGAAGCTGCCCGCGAGCTTTCCCCAGAAGATAACCATCCGGTCTACGGGACAGAGCCTCAGTCCTGCCAGACTGGCGTTCTCCTTCTCGATAGCAAACACCCGGTTCAGACCAAGGATACCGGCAAAGGTGAAAGCTACCCAGAGAATCCCCGGCGCTATCCGTGCCGTCGTACCTGACGCAGCGTCAAAAGCAAAGTTGAATATCACCAGTACCAGCAGGGCAAATACCAGTACTGCCGTGACAATCTCTTTGGTCCTTATCTCCGAAAGGACATCTTTCCAGAAGATGGCAAAGACACTGGCAAACATTCTGCTCATTTGGTTGATTCCGTATAGCGGTCGTAAGTCTCCCGAAAGGTTGCTATATCTATCCTGTCTTTGTGTTCCTGGTAGACAATCCTGCCTTTGTCGAGGATAACCACCCTGTCCGACATCTCGATGCCCTGCTCAAGATTATGGGTAGTCATCACCACGGTACGCTCCCCGGCACTCAGGGAGTCCAGCACTTCCCGCACCATCACGATGGCGTGAGGGTCGAGGCCAACTTCGGGCTCATCGAGAAGCACGATTGAAGGATTATGAATCACGGCACGGGCAATTGATATCCGCTGCTGCATGCCACGCGATAGCGTACCGACCCGGTCATGGAGTCGAGCCTCAAGCCTTACCCAGCGAACAACGTCACGGATTTGCTCCTCCAGGTTGGGAACATCATACATTTTTCCGTAGAACTTGAGGTTTTCGTATACGGTAAGGTCATCGTAGAGAAAAGTCTGATGAGCAACCAGGCCGATTTTCCGTCTGACCTCCGTCGGGGCTTTGTTGATGTCGCTGCCATCCAGGCGAACTGTACCTGCTGACGGTTTCATAAGGGTGGACAGTACCTTTATCAGGGTTGTCTTCCCGGCACCATTGGGACCGAAGACAGTAACGTGCTCCCCTCTACCGACTTTCAGGCAGATACCGGTCAGGGCACGGTGATTCCCGAACGACTTACCAAGCCCCTCAACCTCAATGGCCCACGCGCCGGACCCGGCCCCCGTCTCATTCATTACCGTTCGCCGTTCCCTCATGTTTCTTCATTTCGACCAGTCGTGCATCCATATCGGCATATCTTTGCCGATAGG
Organism: Dehalococcoidales bacterium; assembly: GCA_035529395.1. Taxonomy (NCBI): domain Bacteria; kingdom Bacillati; phylum Chloroflexota; class Dehalococcoidia; order Dehalococcoidales; species Dehalococcoidales bacterium. Next base: position 10,764 of record DATKWT010000008.1, read on the forward strand.
TCTCTTCATCGAGTAATCCCTGTTCAAAATCACGGTCCAGCCGGACTATTTCATCGAGCAAGCGCTGCTCCGGGGAAACAGCCTCTCTATCGTAGTCCTGAATGATTGCCGCCGGTGTTGTCACTTGTGCCCTGGACCTCCTCACCAGGTAGACTAGCATGCAGAGGACCACTACCGCCCCCACAATCCACAGAACAATGGCCAGCATGCCGCTTCCGCCGGATGAACGGGCAAGGCGGATGTCGATAGCGTCGCCTCTATCAAGATACTCCCCCGTGAAATGAACGTAATGTTGTCCATCATCAGTCTCTACCGGGTCGGCCGGGACAAGCCGGGCACTGGATACCTCGGTGTCCTCTCCCGTCACCATGACATCCATAGCATCCGTGGGGTAGTCGGCCTTCAGGTTAATGGTGAAATCACCTGATTCCGACGTCGCCAACTGGTAGTAGTAGAGCAGTTGCTTCTCACCAGGTGGGAATACCATTGTAGTGACCACCATGTTGTCGACGAGCAGGTAGTCCTCGGCGGAATCCTCCGGGACCTCGAACTGCATCGCTCCTGGCGGCATGGTGAAGACCAGTGTTCCCTGTTTTCCCTCGAAACTGGTCGCTTCCGACCCCACGTAGGTACGGTCACCGTCATTTACCAGCAAGATAACCTCGGTTACCGTAATATATTCCGCTTGAATACGCACGACAACATGATGCCAGGCAATCCGGATTTCCTGGTCGCTTGCCGTGGTATCACAGACGGGAATCTCAATTGATATCGTTGTCTCGGTATCACCAAATTCAAGGGGGTAGTAGTAGGCAATCTTCATGTAATTGACACGGACCAGATAGCTGCTCTCCACAGGGATATTGCTGAACTGAAATCTGCCTTCTCCGTCCGTACTGGTGGTCCTTGTTTCTGCCGTCCCCTCTTCTCCCCCTCCCGAAATGAGGGAGACACTCAGGTCGGCCACACTACCGCCGCCCTCGCTCTGATTGGCCACCTGCCCTTCAATGGTGCCATCAACCTGTTCCTGGGCAAAGGCAATTCCGGGAAACGGGAGAATTGCCAGGACCGCCACCGCAGCAAGCAACCAGCGCATGATTTATTCCCCCGCCAGTGTTGGCCGTGTATGCGTCGCCGAAAATGCGATAACACCACCTGCCAGCAGGAGGCCACCACCGAGCCATATCCAGACCACCAGAGGGTTGACCATAGCCCTGATAGTAACGGATTTGTTTTCTTGAGTAAAACCCGTCCAGACCAGGGAAACAAACAGGTCCTCCGCCGGCGTG
>DATKWT010000009.1 GCA_035529395.1 Dehalococcoidales bacterium
TAATGCCCTTTGAACACGGGCGGCAACTGTTTGAGGCGGCGAAGGAGCCGAAGAGATTCCTCGAAATCTCTGGTACCCACAATGAGGGGTTCATCACATCAGGCAGGCATTATGAAGAAGGTCTGAATGCATTCATCCTGGAGCATATTGTGCCTGAGAAATGAATGACACTTCAGACTCTGGGTGTCCCACAAATTGGCTTAACCTTGAATACCCGTCCGGCGTGCTCATATGGGAAGAGGAAACGAACGAACAGCTTACCTATGCACCACAGCCTGACAGGTAGTCCTGAAGACTGCCTTGACTTCTTCCAACATCAATAGTCCGGCCAACACCATCACCACTGGTCTGGAGCTGTCCACTTGCTTCTAGAACAGACAGGTGGCAAGCAGTAACGCCACACCGGCTGCCAGCAGGTAGCGACCCACCAGGATGAACCAGTTCTCAGAGATGGTGCTCAGCCAGGCGGGCTGCTTGTGGTTGTTTATCGCGGCAAGAAGGCGCCTTCCGGGAAGCAGCCAGGCGATCAGCGCTGCACCAACGATGCCGGCCACGAGCACTACTCCAGAACCTGTGACCTGGTCTATCACGTCCAGAAATGGCTTCCCGCCGACGGTAAGCCCCACGGAGGTGAAGCTCAACGCCGAAGGGATGCCCAGCGCCGTGACAATAGCGACTACAGCCAATGCCGCCCAGCCCCGGGACAAGTGAAATTCGTCGCGTATTGGCGCGAGCACAGATGCCAACCCACCGACACAAGATGTAAACGCCGCTACGAATAGCAGAACGTAGAAGGCTATGCCTATGAACAGGCCTCCGGCAATCTCACCAAAGACCATGGGAAATGCAGTGAAAGACAGTGCGCTTCCTGTGTCGGGAGCAATACCGAAAGTGAATACTATCGGAAACACTATCAGACCTGCCGTGATCGAGATTACTGAATTCGTCCCGGCCACGGCTGCGGACGAACTCGCAATATTAACGCCCTTTGGTATATAGCTCCCGTACGTAATAAGGAAGCCCTGACCAATGGCCAGCGAGTAGAACGCCTGCCCCGCCGCCATCCGCCAGGTTGTGAGTTCCAGAAAGCGTTCCAGGTTAAAACTGAAGTAGAAGTCGCGGGCCTGGCTTGCCCCCGAAAGAGTCTGCGAATAGATGGCAAGGCCGCCGACTATTACGACTAGCAGCGGGAGCAGGAATTTGCCCATGCTTTCGAGACCCCTGACACCGCGCTGCATCACGGCAAAGGTGAGGACGGCTACCGCCAGGAAGAACCAGAGGGAAGCAAAGCCCGCGGTATACTCTTCGAACGGCTTCAGGTCAGCCCGGATTGCATCGACTGCACATAGCCCAGCGTCCAGCCAGTAACGACAAGGTAGTAGCTCATGATGGCGATGAGCATCACAACCAGGGACCATCCGACCCATGGACCCCATCTCGGGTTGATCCGCCGGAACATTCCCACCGGACCTCGTTTGACGAGGTTACCGGCGCTGGCCTCAAGAACAACGAGGGGGATACCTATTGCCAGAATGCAGATTGCGTATGCGAGAACAAATGTACCGCCGCCATTCTCTCCTGCCATGTATGGAAACCGCCAGATGTTTCCGAGGCCTACAACTCCAGCGACCGAGGCAAGTATATAGGCGCGCTGTGATGTCCAGACCGGGCGAGGAGCAACCCCTTCCGTAACCTGGCTCATCTCTGATTTCACTGGCGGTTTTTCGATATTGTAGCCTCCGGCGCGACGCCGGGAAATCCGGCCAGTTCCCTGCCCTGTCTCTTGGACAAGGTTGCCCTTACTTTACAGTAATTTTACCTTTCGACTCGGCTGTAACCTCGCCAATGAGAGTTGCTTCCTCTATACCCTCTTCGTGCATTCTCTGGAGTAGCATATCTGCCTCTTGCTCCGGCACAGAGATAAGCAGCCCTCCTGAGGTTTGGGCATCGAACAGAATGAGTAACCTCTCATCGGATATCTCAGTAGCTAGCTCAATCATGGGAAGGCGAAAATCCCGATTACGAATCGTCCCGGCGGGGATGAGTCCCATCCGGGCATACCTTTCCGTCTCAGGGAGAAGCGGAACCGTAGCAGAGTGAATCACCATGCCGACATCAGTTCCCTCAATCATCTCACAGGCATGACCCAGAAGACCGAAACCGGTGACATCGGTGCAGGCGTGGACGTCTACTTCCATCATCAGTTCCGATGCCTTCCTGTTGAGAGTAACCATGCACTCTATTGCCCTTGAAACTGCTCCCTCGTCTGCCAGGCCACCCTTCAGGGCAGTATTGATTATGCCTGTACCCAGCGGTTTGGTCAGCAGGAGCTTGTCACCTGCCCTGGCTCCTGTATTGAGTATCACCTTTGCCGGGTGGATGATACCGGTGATGGAAAGCCCGTACTTTAGTTCCTGGTCTTCTACGCTATGCCCACCTACCAGGGTTACTCCGGCTTCCCGTAGCTTGTCCAGCCCCCCGGCCAGGATTTCTTTCAGTATCGACATATCCATTGTCTTCACCGGGAAGCAAACAATGTTCATCGCGGTCAGCGGTTTTCCTCCCATGGCATAGACGTCACTCAGGGCATTAGCGGCGGTAACCTGACCGAAGATATAAGGGTCGTCAACGACAGGCGTGAAGAAATCAAGGGTCTGAACAATAGCCAGCTCCTCGCTCAGCTTATAGACGCCAGCATCCTCAGCCCTCTCCATACCCACAATCAGATTTGGGTCAGAGATGAGCGGCAGACCGGATAGTGCTTTTGCCAGGTCTCCCGGACCTATCTTGCAAGCTCAGCCGGCGCCGTGAACGGTCTCGGTCAGGCGTAACCTACCCTCATCACCCATTCTACTTACCTCCATCTATTTCCCGGGTGGGTCGAGCAACAGCCGATACCCATCTGAGGTCTCTTCTACTATAACAGAATACCTCTTGCTCTGGGCCAGGCGGGGTACATTCTCTTTTGAAACAGCGCTCTCTACCAATACGGTCAAAGCTTCTTTCGGATTTTCTTCTATGGCTTTCTTCGTCCTGACTACCGGGATAGGACAGGAAAAGCCGCGAACATCAACTTCGCTCATTAGTTACCTCCTGCCATATAGCAAACGCCGCTCCACTGGCATAGAAACTCTTCGAGCACGGCGGGAAGCTGGGCAACGACCTGCCTGACCCTGGTAGCCGGAGTTACCTCAGCGAACTGTCCCGCCATGCGGTTGGCCCTGGCAGTAATGATGGCTGCCTGGTGTGGCTCCAATTCAGCATAGGTAAAAGCTGCAACCAGTCCCGTAATGGTGTCACCAGTACCTCCAATGGCTTCTAATGCCGGTACATCAGGTTTAGTGATGGTAGCCACGACACCACCCTCGTTAATTGCATAGTCGATTGCCCCTTTGACCAGTAGCAGTCTGGCGGCACTGTTATTCTGGTAGGCAACCTCAGCGAGTACCGGTGCCCGGGTTATTTCAGTATCAAAAAGAGCCTGGCTTTTAACCTGGTTAAGGCAGTTAAAGTTGAGGGGCCGACACTCAAGCGAGATTTTTTTGCATCTATCGTAAAGAAAGGATAGTCTCCCGATTGCTTGAGGAGTTTATTGCGTTTGTTTCAGCATAATGAGCTTTTCTAAAGGTTGCCTCTTAAATAGCGGGCTATAGGTTCGATTCCTGCGCGGCTCACCACAGGTCTCGGACGGCGTCTTCCAGGCCCAGCTCTAGCAGCTTCTCACGTGTCGGTTTACCGGTGTCCCAGTCCCACTTGCGGTAGTCGTAGTAGTCCCGGAGCATCAAGTCCATATCCGGGGACTTGTTCGCAGTGCTTCCCTCTTTCAGTGCCACGAGGTTAATGTCCGGCAGCCTGTCGTCCTCTCTGGTGATACCCAGCCTGTTGTTGATTGCCCTCTTGATATTAACGGACCTCTCTGCGACGGTATGGAGGTCGGCCGGTGAGTACTCCCATCCGGTGACGTTGTTGAGCATTTCGGCAATCTGTGTCAGTGTGAGCGGTGCGAACTTGCACAGCAGCAGGGAGTCGAAGATATCCTTGAAGTCCTGGAACTTGGCCGCCATCTCAGCCTTTGCCTCCGACTGGAGCCTGTCCCCGGCAACAATACCCAGTTCAGGTACACCGCTGCCCAGGTCGACGTTGTAGTAGTCGCCTTTCAGGTGGCAGGCTCCCCTGGGGCCGGTAGCGTAGGAAATAGCCATCCCGGTGAAGGCGCGGGCATCATGCAGCGGCATCTCCAGCCCCTTGACGTGCGCTGCTTCCATGGGGTCTGCACCGAGCTCCTCGGCGATGCTCCGTGTACCCTTACCAAGAAGCTCGCCTATCCCCTGCCGGTTGATAATCATCTCCACCAGCCGAACGATGGCCTTGCCGTCGCCCCACTCTATTTTCATGCCTGCCCTGTCTTCCGAGAGTATACCCTGCTCGAAGAGGTGCATTGCATAGGCTATCGAGACGCCCGCAGATATCGTGTCGATACCGTAGGCGTTGCACAGGTGGTTAGCCATCACGATAGACTCGAGGTCATAGTTCATGCACAGGGGGCCGAAGGCAACCGCAGTCTCGTATTCCGGGCCGTCGATTTCATCGAGGTCTTTACTGACATGTTTGAGAGTCCGTCCGCACCCGACAGGACAGCCATGACATGCGTAGTTACCCACTGTGTAGGCTTGTCGCAATGCCTCACCGGTCACTCCTTTGGTCGGGAACACGCTGCTGCTGAAGTACCGGGCGGGGACATCCCCCAGGAACATGCCGAGGTCCATGTACATCAGGGTACCGTACTCCCGGAAGGCCACCGACATGAAGTTGGACGCTATCGTGTCCCTTGCCTGCCGTGTGAGTTCCGCCAACTTATCCTTGCTAGCAACATCCGGCCGGAGCTTTCCTGATACGGCAACGGCCTTGAGGTTTTTAGAGCCCATCAGGGCGCCCAGTCCGCATCGACCGGCAGCCCTGCCGCGGTCGTTAATGATACAGGCGTACTTCACCAGGTTCTCGCCGGCGGGACCAACACAGGTAACACTGAGTCCGGACTCCTTGAGTTCCTCCTTGAGGACTTTCTGCGTCTCGTAGGTATCCTTACCCCAGACATGGGCGGCGTCCCGGATTTCCGCCACGCCGTCCTGTATCCACAGGTAGACGGGGCGGTCAGCCTTGCCGGTGACCATGATACCATCATAGCCGGACTCCTTCAGCCTGAACGGAAAGACCCCTCCGGTGGTGGCCTCACCCCAGATACCGGTCAGCGGTGAAATGCCACACACGGCGGAACGGCTGACCATCGGGATAGTTGTCCCGGTAAACGGTCCGGTGGCAAACACCAGCGGGCTGTCCGGAGTGAGGGGGTCCATACCGGGTTTGACCCGGTCGTAGATAAAGTGCGCGGCCAGGCTTGCCCCGCCGATGAACTTCTTGAGAAGGTCCTCTTCAAGCTCCATAGTCCCGACACTCCCATTGCTGAGGTCAACATCAAGGAACCTGCCGTGATATCCAAACATGGCTCACCTCCTAGAAATCCACGTCTTTGCCCTCATAGGCGTAGCGGAACAAGGCCTCGCACTGCTCCAGTGTGGCCGGTCTGGGGCTCTGGAACATGGACGGGTCCTCAAAACTGTGCAGCACGACCGTATCAAAGCTCTTCTCGAAGTCGTCTCGGGCGATTCCCAGTCCCTTCAGGTCCGTAGCAATATCCAGCTCCCGCAGAAACGACCTGACCCTTTCCACAAGGGCAGCCAGGCTCGCTTCGCTGGACGCACCTTCTATCTTCAGCACCTCGCAGATATCCAGGTACTTATCTGTTATCGGAGAATAGAACTGGAGGGCATAAGGAATGAAGACACCGACGGCCACACCGTGATGTATCCCGAAGGTCTTGCCCAGAGCATGCCCCATGGCATGGGTCAGAGCGACACCGCCATTGCCGAAGGCAATTCCGGCCATACTGGCGGCAATGTGCATCCTGAGTCGGGCTTCATGGTCGGTACCGTCACGATAAGCCCTGGGCAGGTAGCGAAGAATCATCTTGATGGCCCTCAGTGCCATCGCGTCTGTGAAGTCATTGGTCATGGGGGACATCACGCAGTCAATTGCATGGGTCAGGGCATCCAGACCGGTCCCGGCAGTAAGCTCCGGCGGCATACCGGCAGCGAAGGCGGGAACGAGCACAGAGAAATCGGGCATCAGCTCCGGGCTGACAATGGGTATCTTCCGTTTGGCCGAGGTATCGGTGACAACGGATACCGCCGTGCAGTCCGAACCTGTGCCACTGGTTGTCGGGATGGCGACCAGTATTGCCTTCTTTCTCAGCCCGAGAGGAAACAGGGGCGACACGGTAGCCAGGTCGGTTATATCCGGGCGTTCGTATAGCACCCATGCCGCCTTGGCACCATCGATGACCGAGCCACCGCCCACGGCCACTATCACATCCGGCTCGAATCCGTTCATGGCCTCAGCGCACCCGGCCACGTTCTCCAGGGGAGCCTCCGGTTCAGCTTTGTCCCAGGTTTCCGTGGTAAACCCGGATTTTTTCACGACTTCAGAGACTCTGTTGGCATACCTCACGGCATGTTTGTCCGTAACAATGAACGCCCGTTTCTGCTGGCATGATACCGCAATCATGTCAAAAACACCGGCTCCCAGTCCTTGCGCCTCGGAGAGCGCATTGGCTCCCATGAACAGCTTGGGCACAATGAACGGCGTGGAAAGCCCCCGCACGGCACTGGCACCAGCCAGCGGCACCAGGCTCTTCAATGCGGGTTCGGTAAACCAGTATGTCATGGGTAGACACCTCCTCCCGGGATTCGGCCTACCGGCCGTCTGATAGAGACGGGGACTTGAGTTTAGTACTCTATTGCGGGGTTGTCAAGCACACGAATTGACTCATAATAAAAGTTACCGAAAGTGGTATCGTTGCCTCATAAATAGTGTTACCCAAGAGGAGGACGAGATGACCCGAGGCAGTATACTGGAATATGTTGAAGCGATACGGGGGCGTTACCCTAGCGTCTCCAGGAAGGAGAAGGGAAGGATTCTGGATGAATTCACCAATGTCACTGACCTGCATCGAAAGGCAGCTATTCGGTTATTACGTCGGAGAGGCCAGGCGAAAGTAAATAGAAGGCGTGGGCGGCCACGCTGCTATGGTCATGATGTGGTCAGCGCGTTGAGGGTAGTCTGGGAAGCCACCGACCGCTTGTGCAGTAAACGTCTGTATCCTTTCCTGCCAGAGATTCTAGTGGCCCTGAAGAAGCATGGAGAGATCACCTTAACCCCTGAGGTTGAGACTCAGCTGTGCCGGATTAGCCCATCGAGTATCGACCGACTATTACATCCTTACCGTCGCCTGGGAGGTCGGCGTCCCTTTGCCACCACGAAAAGAGGGAGTCTGCTCAAGAGGTCTATCCCCATACGTACCTTCGCTGATTGGGAAGAAGACACTCCCGGCTTCCTGGAGATAGACCTGGTGGCTCACTGTGGAGACAGTCCTGATGGTTTGTTTCTGACTACGCTCACTGCAGTAGATGTGGCCAGTGGCTGGTCGGAGTGTATGGGTGTCTGGGGTAAAGGCCAGCAGCGAGTCAGGTCTGCCATTCACAGGGTACGACAACGGCTGCCATTCCCTCTGCTGGGGCTGGACTCTGATAATGGCAGCGAGTTCATTAACCACTACCTGTTCAACTACTGCCAGGAGGAAGAGATCACCTTCACTCGTTCCCGTTCCTACAAGAAGAACGACAGTTGCCATGTCGAACAGAAGAACTGGTCCGTGGTGAGACGGCTCATTGGCTACGACCGTTATGACTCCAGAACTGCTCTTGAGGCGCTCAACCGTGTCTATGACCTGACCCGTCTGTACGTCAACTTCTTTCAGCCGGTGATGAAGCTGGTCCATAAGAGCAGGCACGGAGCCAGGGTGCACAAGTTCTATGACACCGCCCAGACACCATACCGGCGGTTGTTATCGGCAGACATCCTCACTGAGGTCAAGAGACAGGAGTTGGCGGCAACGTACCATCGTCTCAACCCAGCCCTGCTCCGGAGGCAAATCAACGAGAATCTGGAACGATTGTGGGACATGGCAAGATACCCGGCCACTCAGCCAGTGAAAGGCAAAACCAAGGAGGCTTCGGTAACCGGAATTATGAGGCAACCACTATCCGTCCGGTA
>DATKWT010000010.1 GCA_035529395.1 Dehalococcoidales bacterium
CCGGGCCGCACGGGGATTGGTTGAAAGGGTTTTTCATCACCCTGCTAGTTTCCACCGACGAATAACCAAGTGAGGGACGGAAGATGCAAATCAGGAAGGTCTACCAAGAGGTGCACCCGGGACTGCTGTACGACGCGATAAAGGACTACGTTCAGAAGCAGGACGTAGTGATAGGCGAGGCCAAGCTGGTGACGTACTCCATGCCCAGTGACTCTTCATCATTCATTTACCGTGGTATACTTACCTTCAAGAGCGGCCGAGAAGGTGAGGAGGGAAAAGAGTGTCTCCGGGCTCACATCATGGGTCTGGACAAAGGCGAAACGAAGCTGATAATAGACATCGATGAGGGGCTCTTTCCTTCGGAGAAGGTCTCCCGCCTGCAAGAGGACCTGGACTTCCTCTTCGATTCTTACGAAGCGGAGGCTGACTGAGGTACTCCGGGAGCGTGCTGGTGTCCCCTCAGGGCGAAAATACGGACCCCGGCTAGCCTTCGGTCTCTGATGATTTTCCGCGGAACCGCGGGTAAATGATAGAGACGACTATCAGGACCAACCCAACGCCCAGGAGCCCCAGACTGAGTGTTTGCAGGGGGGCTGCGAAGTCGTTGATGAGCAGTTCAGGCAAGCCCTGGACTGCCTGCGGTATATCCAACTCGGCCACGTTTGCTACGGCGAAGTTCTTACCGAGGATAATGGCGGCAAACTCTATGGCCCCACAGACCAGGGCAGTGATACCAAGCTGGAGACACGCCCCTTTCACCTGGCGATGCAGGCCGATAATTGCCAGGATACAGACACCTATCAATATCAGCAATCCCATGTACCCGCTCAGGAAGTAACCGATAAACTGCCTCGGTTCCTCAAGTGCTTCCTCGACCGTGGTCACACCATCGGCGACCTCGTCTCTCACATCAGTCAGGGCATCTTCGGCGTCAGCCAGTGCCGCCGCTATCTGTTCGGGTATCTCGCTGCCGAACATTGCCTCGTCAAGCTCGAAGGTCGAAGGTATGGCTTCCATCATCTCGGCGAGGAACTCATCGAGCCGCTGGTCGCGTTCGTCCTGCGGTAGCAACTCCACCTCGGCAGGCAGGAAGTCCAGCAAGGTATCTCTCAGGATGTCCTCCATGTCGTTCATCACCGGTTCCAGAGAGATCACCACGCTGAGGGTCTGCGTTTGTCCCAGCAGGTAGTCCAGTACCGCGTCGACGTTGGTGCTCATAGCTTCCGTGATGGATGGGCCCAGGGCAGCCACGGCCTCCTCCAGCCTGTCAGTGGGGATGTCCACGTCTTCCGGAATGTAGCCGGTGATGTTATCAAGGAGGAAATCCGATGAGAGGTAGGAGATATCGAGCTCGCCCAGGAGGGTAGTGATGAAGTCGGTACTCAGCACCGTGTCCCGCAGTATTGTTGCCAGGTCCACGCTGTCCGTCTCTTCCAGGAGGTATTTAAAGATGGGGTCAACAGCCGCCGCTATCCGGGTCTTCAACTCGGCTTCTTGCTCGGAGATAGTGTTGACCAGGGCGCCAGCAAACTCCTCGGGCAGTGCTTCGACAACAAACGTTTCCGCGATGTCGGCCAGGTCCACTTTGCTGAGTACGTCACCGACAAATTCGCCGTTGAGGAAGGTATTGCCCATTACCTGCCGCAGTTCGGGGTCATCCTTCTTTCCCCTGAGGTAGTCACCCATAGACTGAATGACGCTCTTGAGTTGCTCCTTGACGACAGGTTCAATCTCGTAGACAGTCCTGATGATTGCCGTCTCCAGTTCCGGCGGGAAGGCATTCTCCTCGTCAACCTGCTCGCTGAAGACATCGCTCACAATTGAGGATACCTCTATCTGGTCAATTTCAGCGTTGATGAAGGACGGGTTCAGCACGGTACTGTTCAGCGTGTACCCAGGACCCAGGATGATGAGAGACAGGAAGAGTAAAAAGCCAAAGAGACTGAGGGCTAAAGTTTTTATTACTCCCATAGTTGGACGGATTATAATTGAAGCTAATACCCGATGTCAACATAAGCCTTGACTCTGTGGTCACCGTTCCGCACAAATTAGCACAGGAACGGTTATTACGAGGAGTCTGCTGAACGCTTCTGAAGTTAGCAACGCACAGCCTCCACGCGGGGGTGATGTTTTACCTGACAACCAGTCCAGATGCGAAGAGCCTCAAGCCGTCCGTACTGCGCCTTACCTGTGCACCCCCAGGGATGCTATAATGCCAGATATGAAGGTACGGGAACTGGGCGAATTCGGGTTGATAGAACGCCTTAACGGGATGATTCCCCGCGGTCGGGGCAGACCGACGGCAGCCCGCGAGCGGCTTATCATAGGGATTGGTGACGATGCCGCCGCCTGGTACGGCGATACCTCCATCCAGCTGGCTACCGTTGATTCCCTCATTCAGGACGTCCACTTCTCCCTGAATACCGCCTCCTGGGAAGAGGTCGGCTGGAAGTCCCTGGCAGTGAATGTGAGCGATATTGCCGCCATGGGCGGTCTGCCCGGATATGCCCTGATATCCCTGGGCCTGCCCGGAGATACCGGGGTTGAGGATGTTATAGCCCTCTACCGGGGGATGATTGACCTGGCCGGGGAATACGAAGTAGACATTATCGGTGGCAACACCGTCAGTGCGCCCCAGGTAGTCATCAACGTTACCGTCCTGGGTAGTACCGGTAGCAAGGATGGGCAGATACTGACGCGGTCGGCGGCACGACCCGGAGACCTGATAGCCGTCACCGGTACCCTGGGGGCTGCCGCTGCCGGTGTGGAAATACTCGGAAAGGGTCTGACGTGTGAACCCGGAGCTACCGCTTCCCTGAGAAAGGCCTGCCTTCATCCCCGTCCTCGTGTAGCCGAAGGGCGGTTGCTGGTAGAGCAGGGTGTGAAAACTGCCATTGATATCAGTGACGGGTTGATTGCCGACCTTAACCACATCTGCCAGGAGAGCCGGGTTGGCGCGCGGGTGGAGGTTGACCGTGTGCCTATCTCACCTGCGGTCAAGGAGTGCTTCCCCGACCGTGCCCTGGAACTGGCGCTGTCGGGAGGCGAAGACTACGAACTGCTTTTCACCGCGGCTGCCGATAACATCGACCGCGTGAGGATGGCCGCTTCGTGTCCGATAACGGTTATCGGGGAGATTGCTTCCGAAGGAGTCAACGAGACCGTGTTGGTTGATAGCCACGGTAATCCCGTCAGCCTGCCCGGGACGGGCTGGGACCATTATAACGCGGCACGAAACCAGAAATGATGTGCTTTGACCTGACCACGCACAGTCCGGAAGAAACCCAGGAACTCGGTAGAGCTATGGGGGCACTAGCCCGGCCGGGTGATATCTTCCTCCTCGTCGGGGAGCTGGGCACGGGCAAGACCTGCCTTACCCAGGGGATTGCCTGGGGACTGGACATCAGGGAATACGCACTGAGTCCTACCTTCGTTATCATGAGGGAGCTATACGGGCGGCTCCCCCTGTACCATATCGACCTTTACCGACTGGATAATATCGAGGAGGTTGCCGACCTCGGACTGGATGACTACCTGTACGGGAAAGGAGTCTGCGTGGTGGAATGGGCGGAGAAGGGCCTGAGCGTGATGCCACCGGAGCACCTGCTGGTGGATATTAAATACCTTCCCGGTACGGAGCGTAGCTTTCGGCTCCAGCCTTCCGGCCAGCGTTACCGGGAGATGCTGGTAGAGATGAGAAAGACCTTCCCCGGCACGCAGGAACGATAACCGATGCAGCTTGCCATAGATACTTCGACGGATACCGCCAGCCTGGCACTGGTCCGGGACGGCGACGTAGTCGCCGAGCTAACCTGGCGTTGCGGACAGAACCATACCCGGCAGTTGCTGCCCAACCTGGAGCACCTGCTGCGCCAGTTCGACTTGAGTCCGCAGGCATTGACCGGCATCATCGTTGCCCGGGGGCCGGGCAGCTTCAACGGACTGCGGGTCGGCATCAGTGTCGCCAAAGGACTGGCGTTCAGCCTGGGGGTTCCGATTGTCGGCATCAGTACCCTGGAAGTGGAAGCCTATCAGCACGCCGGGACCGGACTTCCCGTCTGTCCGGTATTCAACGCCGGCAGGGGAGAGGTAGCCACCGCCACGTACCGGCGCAGGAGAGGCAGGTGGCTCCAGCTTGCCCCGGAGCATATCACCACTATCGAGTCACTCTGTTCCGGTATCGCCTCAAAGACAGTGCTCTGTGGCGAGTACGTGACAGTAATTGCGGAGCAGTTGCGGCAGCACCTGGGGAGCAAGGCCGTCATCCCCTCGACAACAACCGGTCTGCGGCGGGCTGCTTTCCTCGCTGAACTCGGTCTCAAACGCCTGACAGCCGGCGACACCGATGACCCGGCTACCCTGCAGCCGCTCTACCTGCGCAGGCCGTCGATTACCAGGGCCAAGCACCGGTGAGAAACAGCGTTTCATACTTTGCAATCTGTGCACCATACTGTTTACGGGATACCGAATCAACCATTGTAGGAGCTTGAAATGGAAAGGTCTCTGGTTCTGATTAAACCTGACGCTATGGAGAGGGGGCTGGGTGGTGCGATTATCGGGCGCTTGCAGCAGCAAGGGTTGAAGCTGCTGGCACTGAAGATGCTGCACATGGATGAGGCCCTGGCGAAACGACACTACGCCATCCATGAGGGCAAACCATTCTTCGAGGACCTGGTCAGGTACATCACGTCTACGCCCATAATCGCCAGTGTTTTCGAAGGTGAGAACGCCGTGGATACAATCCGGCAGGCGATGGGTACTACCGACCCGGCCAAAGCAGAAGCGGGCACGATACGGGCCGCCTACGGCCTGGATATCCAGCGGAACGCGACCCACGCTTCCGATGCGCCTGAGACTGCCCGGGTGGAGATTGCGCTGTTCTTCACCGAAGATGAGCTTTTCGACTGCTGAAACCCCCGATTCTCTGAATCGGCGTTCACTGAATCCGGACTACGGGGATAGCCTGACTCCATAGTTCGTCCAACTGGTAGTACTCACGCTCGGCGGGGGCAAAGATGTGCACAATAACGTCTCCGAAGTCGAGCAGGAGCCAGCCTGAGTCCAGGTCACCCTCGCGGTGGTGGGGTCTGAGGCCCTCTTTCTTCAATGTCTCCTCAATCGCGCCTTGGATGGCAGCAATCTGCCTCTCGCTCTCGCCGCTGCATATCACAAAGTAGCTGGCGAAGCTACAGATGTCGTCCACATCGAGCAGAACAACATCAGAGGCCTGCTTTTCGCTGGCGGCTTCTACTGCTTTCCGTGCTACCTCTATCCCTTCCAGACGCCTACCCCCGGATAAGAACCTGTTCAAGCAGTATTATACCACACCATGGACGGACACCGGGTGTCACTGCGAGGAGCACAGCGACGCGCCACTGACTGCAGTGGCGCTGCCTCTTCGCTTTGTTCAGAGCTTCGGCCCGCGATGACAGGCAGGGGGAAGGCCTTCCGGCAGCTTGACACCAGATAGGGCCCAAGATATGATGCCGGTAAGTCAGGGAGGTCAGGAAGAATGGCAGGGTTGCTCTTCGGCACTGCCGGTACGCCCCATAGCGCGGAGGTTCAGTCTACCGTCGGTGGGATTGAGCGAGCAGCCGAGCTCGGGCTGGGCTGCCTGGAGATTGAATTTGTGCGGGGTGTCCACATGGGTGAGGCAGTTGCTCATGGGGTAGCCGAAACCGCTGCCCGGAGCGGGATAAGGCTGACTGCCCACGCTCCGTACTACATCAACCTCAATGCTCGCGAGCCGGACAAGGTAAGAGCCAGCCAGGAGAGAATTCTGAAGACCGCCCGTGTTGGTGCCATGTGTGGTGCAGTCAGCGTGGTCTTCCACGCCGCCTTCTACATGGGTGACCCGCCGGAGCAGGTCTACGAGACGGTGAAGAAAAATCTGGCTGAAGTGCTGGATGAGCTTGATGCGGAGGGTAACCGGTTGTGGATTCGACCGGAGGTGATGGGCAAGCCCAGCCAGTTCGGAGACCTGGAGGAGATACTGAATCTCTCCGTCGAGTTGGAAAGGGTCGCTCCCTGTATTGACTTTGCTCACTACCATGCCCGTACCGGCAGATACAACTCTTACGGTGAGTTCAGCGCCATCCTCTCGCGTATCGAGGAACGGCTGGGCAGGGCTGCCCTGGACGACATGCACATCCATGCTGCCGGTATTGCCTACGGCGACAAGGGAGAGAGGAAGCACCTGGACCTTGAGGAATCGGACCTGGCGTACGGTGAACTGATGAAGGCTCTCCGGGACCATGATGTCAAGGGGGTGCTGGTCTGTGAGAGTCCCAACCTGGAAGGGGATGCCCTGCTTCTGCAGGAGACCTACCGGGGCCTTGAGAAAGCGGCCTGATATCTGCTGCTGCGGGCTGTCTCCGCTTGAAAGGCACCCGGACCGTGGGGGAACGTAGAATTGCCGTGACAGTACTCCGGCTTTCCCGCTTGACGTAATTCTGGTATAATAAGTTCATATGGGGTTAGCACCGGTTGTGCTAGCTATTGAGGTGACGGATGAAACCAAGGTGGCGCCGTATCGGTTTCCTGTACCTGGTAATCCTGGTTGCAGGGGTATCGCTGATTGCCTTTGCTCTACGTGGACCGCAACAGAGCCCACAGGAAATCCCGCTGAGTGAAGTTATTGAGAAATCGCAGAGTGGTCAGATAGAGAAGCTGGTTGTCGAGGGTGAATGGCTGACCATCACCACCCGGGATGGTCTGGAGCAGGATAGCTACAAGGGTGAGACCAGTATATTCGATATCGATACTCTCGTGCTTGACGGTGTGGAGGTAGAATTTGTAGCCGGCGGTTTCAACTGGGCGAGTATGCTGATTGGCTTCCTCCCTCTACTCCTGTTCGGCGGTCTGATATTCTTCCTGTTCTTTCGCGCCCGCGGTGCTAATAGCCAGGCAATGAGTTTCGGACGCAGCCGGGCCCGGCTGTTTCCGGAGAATAAGTCTACGGTGACCTTCGACGATGTTGCCGGTGTTGACGAGGCCAAGCAGGAACTCACCGAGGTGGTCGACTTCCTCAAGTCGCGTGAGAAGTTCCAGAGCCTGGGGGCACGCATCCCCAGGGGTGTGCTATTGGTCGGCCCGCCGGGAACCGGCAAGACGCTGCTCGCTCGGGCGGTGGCTGGTGAAGCTGAGGTGCCCTTCTTCTCCATAAGCGGTAGCGAGTTTGTTGAGATGTTTGTCGGTGTCGGTGCCTCCCGGGTGCGCGACCTCTTTGACCAGGCCAAGAAGAACACCCCCTGCATCATCTTTATTGACGAAATCGACGCCGTCGGGCGCCACCGTGGGGCCGGGCTTGGCGGTAGCCACGATGAGCGAGAGCAGACCCTGAACCAGATTCTGACCGAGATGGATGGGTTTGACACCAATACCAGTGTAATCATCCTGGCGGCAACCAATCGACCTGACATTCTTGACCCCGCCCTGCTGAGGCCCGGCCGGTTTGACCGGCGGGTTATCCTTGACCGCCCTGACATTGTTGGACGGACAGCCATCCTCAAGGTCCATCTCAAGGGTAAGCCGCTGCCGGAATCTCTCGATATCGAGGTGCTGGCGAAGCAGACCGCCGGTTTCAGCGGTGCCGACCTGGCCAACCTGGTCAACGAAGCCGCCATTCTCGCCGCCCGGCGAGACAAGAGCACAATCGAACTCCCCGAGTTTGAGGAGTCTATCGACCGCGTGATTGCCGGTCCGGAGCGGAAAAGCCGGCGAATCAGCCCCAGGGAGAAAGAGATAACCGCTTACCACGAAGCAGGTCATGCCCTTGCGTCCAAGATACTCCCCAATGTCGACCCGGTGCGGAAGGTAACCATAATGCCGCGTGGTATGGCCGGCGGTTATACCCGGCTTCTGGAGGAAGACCGCAGCATGTACACCCGTGCCCAGCTCAAGGATAGGCTGGCGATGCTGTTTGCCGGTCATGCGGCCGAGGAGCTAATCTTCAACGAAAGGACAACAGGAGCGCAGGTTGATATCAAGCAAGCCACCGATTTGGCCCGCAAGATGGTTGTCGAATTCGGTATGAGTGACAAGCTGGGACCGCGGACGTTCGGTGATAAGCAGGAGATGGTCTTCCTGGGTCGGGAAATCTCCGAGCAGAAGGACTACAGTGAAAAGTATGCCCTGGAGATTGACCGCGAGATTAACAAGCTTATCAATGACAGTTATGAAATCGCCAGGCGCATCCTCACAGATAACAAAGCGATGCTGGCCAAGATTGCTAAGAAGCTTCTAGAGCAGGAAACGCTGGACGGCGATGAAATAGACGCTCTGTTCACCGAAGAAGAGCGACAACTCGTACCTGGGATCCCGGTGCCGGCGAGCGCGACACCGGCTGAGGCTGCACCCAAACCCAAACGTAAGCCCAGGGCGAGGAAGACCCCCGTAGTGGGCCCCATCTTCCCCGAGCAGTCACCGGCCACACCGGACTAGGCCTGCTAGCGAAGTGTCTTACAAATGCCTTTACAGTCCCTGTCATTCTAGCAAGCCTATGTAAAACCCTTTCGACCAACCCCCGTGCGGCCCAGATGGAGCGCCTCTCAGAAGAGGCGGGGCCCCTCAGAAGGGGCGGTGCCTTCCCCTTCCTGTCCAGGAAGGAGCCTTCTGCGGAAGGGGGGAAAGATTATATCTGGGGGACACCGGCAGAATCTGGTTTCGGATTCTGCTAACGTCATTCTGTAAGAATGACGCCCAGACACCCCTGCCAGAAGGGGGCGCCTCTCAGAAGAGGCGGGGCCCCTCTCAGAAGAGGGGGCGCCCCTAAGAAGGGGCGAAGCCCCTCTGGACTCCCCCTTTTTCATCACCCTGTTAGACTCGATCCGGGATACGTGTTTGCCCCCTGGATTCCAGCCTGCGCTGGAATGACATCAACATCCATCATACGTAAAGATATATACGAGACACTACACTAGCCAAGTCAGCAGGTAAGTTCAGAATGACAGGGGAGGATACGCTCCTTGTAGTGACGTCCCCTGAGGTGAATCGTGCCTATCTAAACAAGAGCAATATAACCCCGGTCTGTGCTGGAGGGCCTCCTCGGACATACACGACGGGATAGCGCTGCCCTGAGACCGGTTTAGGGCCTCCCCGCTGCATAGTTACCCACGGGAAGTCTATTCGGACGCCTGCTCTTCTTTACCGGACTCTCTCCTGGTGCGGTCAAGTATAGCCTGTTCTGCCGTTCGGTAATCGTTATAGGGCTTATCCCTGATGTCCAGGTATTCCCTGAGTGGGAGCTGCATGAACATCGTTCCCATCTCTCTGGCGTACTCGCTGTCGGCAACGCGGTGATATGCAAACAGGGCACTGGTCTCCAGGGAGGTCCTGATACCCTGCATCTCGTACATCTTCTTGATGGCCCTCTTGTACTGGGTAGCCATCTGCCACGGCATCAGGGCGACCCGTTTGGCGAAGGTGTCGGTGAACTCATCGATATCTTCTTCGGGGACGCAGTAGTTGGCCATACCGAGCCGGTAGGCTTCCTCGCCGGGAATGCTGTCGCCGGTGAAAGCCATCTCCTGGGCTTTTCTCATCGGCAGAAGCCAGGGGAACCAGAGCATGTCCACGCCCATTGACCTCATTGGCGGGTAGCCGAACTTGCAGTCCGGGGTAGTCACCAGCAGGTCGCACATGGCAGCCAGTTCCGAGGCCCCGGCCAGGCAGTATCCGTGGGTCTGGGCAATGACTACCTTTGACAGCTCCCAGATTTGCCACCACTGCTGTACGACGTACCGGGCCCAGTGGGTGAGCCCGCAGGTATCGACATACTGGGAGCCCAGGTCGGGTTCATCACTGCCCATGTCGCCACCGAGGTCATAGCCGGTGCTGAAGCAGCGCCCGGCTCCCTTGATGACAATGGCGTTGATATCGTTGTCCAGTTCGGAGAATTTCAGTGCGTGGAAAAGCTCGGCACGGAGTTGATGGGTCATGGCATTCATCTTCTCAGGGCGATTCAGTGTTATCTTGACAACGTGGGTCTCGTGATTTGACTCGTAGATGATTTCTTTATAGTCGAGCGGTTCGCGGTACCACCTCGCCGAACGTATCTCCAGTGGTGAGTTTTTCTCTTCAGTCATGCGGAAATGTCTCCTTTATCGTTTCTCTGTCAGTGTCTTGCCGCGAGTATGCGGCGGCGCTGTTATGTCAACAGACTCCCTCCCTTCGTCGAGCACATCTGTCCTTCTTCCAATGTGGCAGATTGCGGAGATTGGTGTCAAGGATATTTACTCGTCCGGTACATTAGTGACACTCCAGTAAAGCCAATGCTAATTGCCACCAGGAGGGTGATGAAAAACCCGTTCGGCCAATCCCCATGCGGTCCGGATGGAGCGCCTCTCAGAAGAGGCGGAGCGCCTCTCAGAAGAGGCGGGGCCCCTCAGAAGGGGCGGGGCCCCTCAGAAGGGGCGGTGCCTTCCCCTTCCTGTCCAGAAACAAGAATAAAACTTCTCCTCCCTGCAGAAAGGAGACCAGGCTGTATTCAGATGTGTCGTATTCGTAGCGTAAGGTGGTAGAATGGGATACGGTACAGCGAATAAGGGCAGAAGGAGCAACATCTTGCGCATAATGGCAGGAATAGGACGTATTCTGGTTGCGGTGGTCTTACTTCTTGGAGTAGTTGTAACGGGGTGTCAGCCTGAGAAGGATGCTCCCGTAAAAGAGGTGCCCGTACATGAGGGGGGAAGTCTTTCCCTATACGGCACTGACCCCCTTACACTGGACCCTGCGGTTTCCGGGGATATGACGTCCCATGAGTGTCTGATGCAACTGTTCAGTGGCCTGGTGCGTCTGGACGCCGACCTGGAACTGGTACCGGATATTGCCCGGGACTGGCAGGTGAGCAAAGACGGCAGGACCTATACCTTCCGCCTGCGCCGGGGAGTGAAGTTCCACGACGGCCGGGAGGTCAAAGCGGAGGACTTTGTCTACTCCTGGCAGCGCGCCTGCTGGCCGGAGACGGGGTCGCAGACGGCGGCCACCTACCTGGGCGATATTGTTGGCGTCGGTGATGTGCTGGCAGGCGAGGTCCGGGAAATAAGTGGAATCAGGGCAGTCGACGACTACACCCTGGAGGTCGCGATAGACGCTCCGCGGTCGTATTTCCTCTACAAGCTGGCCTATCCTACAGCGTTCGTGGTGGATAAAGCCAATGTGGAGGCCGGGGGTGAGTGGTGGCGTCACCCCAATGGCACCGGTCCGTTCAAACTGGGCGATTGGGTGGAGGATGAGAAGCTGGAATTGGAGTGGGACCCGCTCTACTACGGTGATGTAGCCAGGTTGGACTCGGTGGTTTTCCATTTCCTGGCAGGCTACCCGCTAAACATGTATGAGACCGATGATATCGATGTCGCCGGGGTCTCTGTTTCTTATATCGACCGTGTCACCGATGAGGCCGGCCCTTTCTATTCCCAGCTTATGATAGTGCCTGAGCTCAGTCTCGGCTATCTCGGTTTCAATACCGCCGCTCCGCCGTTTGACGATGTCAACGTCCGCCGTGCTTTCACGCAGGCAGTGGACAAGGAGAAACTGGCCACGCTGGTATACCGGGACATGGTGCAGGCGGCGTACGGGATACTGCCGCCGGGGCTTCCCGGTCATGATGAAGGTCTATCCGGACTCGAATTCAACGTTGAAAAGGCGCGGGAGTCAATCAGAGCATCCCGGTACGGGGATGTATCGGCACTGCCACCGATAACGCT
The DNA here is from genome assembly GCA_035529395.1 of Dehalococcoidales bacterium. Lineage (NCBI taxonomy): Bacteria > Bacillati > Chloroflexota > Dehalococcoidia > Dehalococcoidales > Dehalococcoidales bacterium. The sequence goes on from DATKWT010000010.1 coordinate 11,706, forward strand.
TACGACCAGCGGGTGGGGAGGGCTGATACCGGGCGACCTGGAGGCCATCATCAGCGAATGGCGGCAGAACCTGGGCGTGGAGGTGAAGGTGAGGCAACTGGAGCCGCAGAGGTACCTCTACCACCTCGAGGAAGAAATGGATGATATGTATTACCTGGGCTGGGTGGCCGACTACCCGCACCCGCAGAACTTCCTGGAAGTGCTGTTCCACAGCCAGGCCCAGTATAACTACGGCCAGTACCGAAATACTAAGGTCGATGCCCTTCTTTACGAGGCCGGCACCGAGCAGGACAACCTTCGGAGCCTGGAGCTATATCAGCAGGTGGAACGGATACTGGTGGAGGACGCCGCCTGTCTCCCGCTGTGGTTCGGGGAGAACTACGTGCTGGTCAAGTCCCGTGTCTGGGGATACAGCCTGAACCCGATGGGCTTTGCCAGCCTGAACATGGTGTCGGTGGAAAGTAAGTAGTGGCGGAGGGCCGGTAATGGCGGAGGGGGTGGGATTCGAACCCACGGTCCCTTGCGGGACAACGGTTTTCAAGTCTGCCTAATTCTCTCCGCACCGTGTTTTCACGCTCAAAATCGTGTTTTTGCCTTTTTATCCTACCAGCCGTTTTGTGCGTAAAATACCTTTTCATGTTGACCCGTTATTCCGTCTCTGTTAGCAATTTCCTGAATCCGTGAAGTGAGTAAATAGATTGTTCTACATTTCTATCTGAGGCATGCTACACTTGAAGGTAAGAAGGCCTGTTGAAGGCATTCACCCAGGAGGTGAGAATGCGTTTTCAGATAGTGCAGGGTGATGAGCAACTATCCAGCCATTCAGGCTTAGCGCTGGCTGGGGCGATACTACACAGGAGCAGTATCCGGGAGCGGTTAGATGCGGTGGCGCTGCCCGAACACCCGTTTCCGGAGATCAGCCACGGTGAGGTAGCTACGGCCATGATCGGGCTTATCTGTCTGGGCAAACCCGACTTCGACGCTATTGAAGCCTTTCGGGATGACCCCTTTTTCCTTCAGTCCCTGGAATTGGCTTCAGTACCATCCAGTCCGACCCTCAGGCAACGGCTGGACAGCGTGAAGGGTGCCTTCAACGACATCATTCTTGAGGAGTCTGCTGGGGTAGTAGGACGGCTTGCCCCAGCGATTACCCCCTGCCACGGCAACCTGGTAGCGGTGGACATCGACGTCAGTCCCTTTGACAATTCCAAGACGAAGAAGGAAGGGATAAGCTGGACTTATAAGAAATTCGATGGGTATGCCCCCATTTTTGCCTATGTAGGAGAAGAGGGCTACCTGACAAATCTGAAATTACGTCCGGGAAGTGACCATAGCCAAAAAGGTACGGAGGCATTTCTGAGGCAGACACTGCGGTATGCCCGTCTGATGAGCGAAGCGACCTTTCTGGTACGCATGGACTCAGGCAATGACAGTTTGGGCAATATCAAGGTGTGCCAAAAGGAGAAGGCTCACTATATCATCAAGCGCAACCTGCGCCGGGAGACTCCGGAGAAGTGGCTGGAGATAGCCAGGGAGTGTGGTGAACTGCAGGAGCCACGGCCGGGTAAGCAGGTATGGATGGGCGAGCGGTATGTCAAAAAGCAGGGGATTAAGGAGCCGCTGAGGATAGTGTTCTGCGTGACACTGCGAACGCTGGAGGCTGATGGGCAGGCGCTATTGATACCCAGGGTGGAGGTGGAGACCTATTGGACATCGCTAAGAGATGACGTGGTGACAGTGGTTGGGCTGTACCGAAGCCATGGTACCAGCGAGCAGTTCCACAGCGAGTTAAAGACAGACCTGGACCTGGAACGACTGCCATCGGGCAAATTCCAGACTAACGAACTGGTACTGCTTTTGGGGATGGTGGCCTATAACCTGTTGAGGTTGATTGGGCAGGAGAGCCTGCGGGAGGCTGATGCCCCCATTCGAAAGAAGGTTTCACGGCGCCGGGTGCGTAGCGTGATGCAAGACCTGGTTTATCTGGCATGTCGATTGGTGCAACACGCACGGTGTTGGACGCTATCCTTTGGTAGGAACTGCCCCTGGTTCAAGACATGGCGACGGGTGTACCTTCAATTCGCACCGACATAAGGAGTAACAACATTGCAAGCCTGTTTGGAAAGGCCAGACGGGAGGAGACGTCAGTAAGGGCTGCTGCCCTGAGAGGATATATATTGCCCGTTAGTATGGGATAATCCTGTATAGGGACTGCAGTAGCCCAATCTGTTGCGTCTTAGAGAGCCTCATTGACATTGAGTTGCCAACATGTTTAGTATAACCAAGGTAAGGAAGCCTGAAATTGCCGATTAGCGTGTGCACGCATCATATCTTCACGGATTCAGGAATATATTCATGGCACGCTGTTGTCAATCTCCGGCCGGGAACTTTATTGACAGGTAAATGCCGTATAGTCGGGCTGAAATTGATAGCTGGCGCTGTCGGTGCCGGTTGGGGTACCATCCTTCGTCCAGGAATACGTTAACACATCACCGTCTACATCGCTGGCGGTTACAGAAAAGGTCTGGCTTCCCCCCTCGTTCATA
>DATKWT010000011.1 GCA_035529395.1 Dehalococcoidales bacterium
TCACCGTCGGCAACACCTATCTCGCTGGCCATGTACTCCTTGAGCAGCTGGAGAGCGGCAAGGTTGGAGGGGAAACCGGCCCAGAGGTCCCAGGAACGAAAATAGACCACAAAGCACAGCCGGCCATCACGGATTCTGGTATCCACTGCCCTGAGGCAGGGCGGGTCGGACAGGTAGACTGATTGGGCGTCCCCCACGGCCATGAAGGCCTGGTTGGTGTTGTGACCGTCCTCCCGGTACATCCGGATGACCTCGTCAATCTGCTTCTCCAGGTACTGGCCGTAGGTATACTGCTCCCCTTCTGCCTTGTGCGCCGTCATCAGGTAAGGGAGGTAGCTCTCTATGTAGTCCATCGTGGTTGGAGGTGGGACTCCCTGCGGCACATCGGGTACCAGCGGCCTTGTCCCGGGGTAGTGGACCTGAATGACCACCAGGTCAAGCTCCTTACGCCGCTCCCCGGCGTAGCTGCCCCGGTCTATTGTGTACTCGCGGCCCTGAGCAAGAGTCTTACCCAGACAGAGGAACCATGCCTCGGACAGGTCTCTGGCCTCAATTGTTGTAATTTCCACGGTCCGAAGTTGCCTCCTTTGCCACTACTTACGGAAGATACCGAGGAACCTGTCCTCGTACTCTTCATAGAGGTCCCATCGGTCTAATTCCTCTTTGAGAACAGCGGGGGCAATCTCGCCGCGTGAGACCTGTGTGAATAGCCCCTCAATCCTGAGCCGGGCATCAGCAGGGACGCCTTTGGTGTCCATTCTGAGAAGACCCCTGGAGCCCATCTCCCCCAGGTTGGTGCCTACGGAACGCTGGGTCATCTCGAATATGAACTTCACCAGGGATACATCCCATAGCTCGTCAGACCCTTTGATGATGGCCGCCAGCGGGTCACCCCGCCGGTCAATCTCGGCATTCAGCTTGTCAACTACCGCTTTCCAGTCATTGGAAACAATATTGAGCTCTTTTGGTTCGTTCCGGTAAGTGTAGAGCAGCCCCGGGATGTTCGGGCCGTAGCTCTCGATGATGGCGTCGAAGTACTTCCGGGCATCGGTGCTGAAGCCCTCCAACCCGCTAAGATAGTGAGGCGTGACAATCTTCGGTTTTTCTGCCAGAACCCTGCCCTCTCTTATCACAGTCTCGATAGAACCGCCTATCAGGTCGGCATAAGCCGGTTCCGTAATAAGGTAGTAGTAGATACTGGTCCTTCCGAAGGTAAACAGGGCCTGCCGTGGTGCCCGCAACACCTCGGTACGTTCAACAGCGTCCCGAATCCTCTCGTCATTGATATCCATAGTCGGTTCCCGGAAATCTCCTGTCCTGCTAATTCTCAGGGAATACTCTGTAGCTCGCTCCGATATTCAGTCAGGTTCTGAAGATATGGCCTGTCCAGTTGCGTCAGTACCTTACGCCATTCCTCCTGGAACTGTGGATGCCGTTCGAAATCATCACGAATTCTCATTGCCGTACCATACTGCTGCTGGGCTGCCTGCTGCATTCTGGCTGCGAACTGCGTCTTCAGTTGCTCGTAGGCCTGCTTTCGCTGCTGTTCTCCCTGCTCGGTGTAATGACTGAAGATTTGCCTTATAAGACTGTAAACATTCTCCACACTCGCCTTATCATTCTTGAGCAGCTTGAAGCCGTCCATTACATGCTTATTGGTTCGCCTGGCAGCATCGTTCGTGGGCAGACCAATGTTTCTTAGCAGGACTTCGCCAGCACCCTGAACAATGTACTTCCTCTCTTCCTCACTGTATTCGGCAAGCTCGGCTATCAGGTTACAGTCCTCTTTGAGATACCTGACGGCCAGTTCCTGCCCCCTGGGAACGAACTTCCACTGCAAGCGCTCCTCCTCGGTAGTCGCATCCAGTCCGGCGAGTTTCTCCATGGCAATCTCGCGAGCGCTCTTTATATCTCCCATCAATCACCCCCGGCAGTGTCTGTTAGTGGCTGGCATTCGTTGCCTACCCATTGATTATACAGAATATGGTGCCGGTCTTAAAGTCCATGTCGTGCGGCGAGAAAATAATCATGCCACTTCCCAGTGGCGCTCAATCTCCTCCTCATGCGAACGCGCCACTTTCTCCAGTGGTACGCCACTTCCCAGTGGCGCGCCACTTCCCAGTGGCGCTCAATCCCTCCCCCCCGGTGATGTTGACCTCGTTAGTAAAGACAGTTAGAATACTGTAAGAATTACCGGTTACACCTATCTGCAAGGAGGTGGATATGAGCACGCAAGAAACCAGTCTGGCCGATGGCGAGCACATTGTCCTCTGTACCTCTGCCTTCGATTGCGGCGGGCGCTGCCCGCTCCGGGTCCACGTCAAGGATGGCGTGATAACCAGAATCGAAGGCGACGACTACGAGGATGAGGAAAACCAGCTCAGGGCTTGCTGGCGAGGCCGGGCCTACCGCCACTGGATTTACCACCCGGACCGGCTCCTGTATCCCATGAAGAGGGTTGGTGAGAGAGGCAAGGGCGAGTTCGAGCGGATTTCATGGGACGAGGCCATGGACACCATTGTCCGTGAGCTGACTCGCATCAAGGAAATCTATGGCAACAGCGCTTTCTTCCTCGGCGGTGGCGGTCACCTGGGCGCCCTGCACAGTGCCGGCTCCCTCCGCAAAGCACTATCCATGTTCGGAGGTTTTACCTCCAGCTACGGCAATATCTCGTCAGAAGGTGCCGTGTGGGCAGTAATGTCATCCTACGGCGACGTCATGGTTGGCCACAGCCGGGAGGACTTGCTCAATTCCAAACTCATCATACTGTGGGGATGGGACCCGGTAAGGATGGTCTCCGGTACGGACACTATCTACAACCTCACCAAGGCAAGGGAGGCCGGCATTCCCATCATCTCAATCGACCCACGGTACCATGATTCCGCCGCTACCCTGGCCGCAGAGTGGATTCCCATAATACCGGGGACAGATGCCGCCATGATGGCTGCCATGGCCAATGTCATTATCAAAGAAAACCTGCAAGACCAGGCTTTCCTCGATAAGTACTCCGTCGGGTTCGACAAGTTCAGTGAATATGTCCTCGGTATAGAGGACGGCGTCGAGAAGACCCCTGCCTGGGCAGAGGCAATCTGCGGAGTACCGGCACAGCGTATTGTAGACCTGGCACGACAGTACGCCACCACCAAACCGGCCTGTCTCATGGACTGCCAGGGACCGGCACGGGCTGCCTACGGAGAGCAGTACAACCGTTGCGCCATTACCCTGACGACGATGACGGGCAACATCGGGAAACCGGGTGGCAGCGCCTGCGGCGGCTTGATGGGCATCCCCTACGGGCACATGTTCCGTTCCGCCGGAGTACCCGGCATGAGAAACCCCACTGAGGCCGGCGGCCCATCCATCCGTGGAACACTGGATATCAACCTCCGCCTGGTGCGCCGCATCCATGTTAATAAAATCTGGGACGGCTTCCTGGAGGGTACCGCCGGCGGCTACCCCGCCGATATCAAGGCGGCCTGGTTTGCCGGTGGTAATCCGCTGAACCAGCGCGGCAACGCCAACAAGGGCGTCAGGGCACTGAAGGGCCTGGAGTTCCTCGCCGTCCAGGATATCTTCCTGACTCCGACGGCCAGATATGCGGATATTGTCCTGCCGGTGAAGACCTTCGCCGAGAAGAACGACCTCACCCGGCCGTGGCCCTCCGGACCCTATTTCACCTACGCCAACCAGGTAATCGAACCGATGGGTGAGTGCAAAACTGACTGGGAAATCGGCAACCTGCTCGCTGAGAAGCTGGGCTTCGAGGACTTCAACGACAAGACTGAAGACGAATGGCTGCGTACATTCATCGCTACGAACCCGGAGTACCAGCAGCACATCACCGACTACGATAAGTTCAAGCGGGAAGCTATACACCGCGTAAAAATTGATGAACCGTATATTGCTTTCAAGGCCCAGATTGAAGACCCTGAGAACAATCCGTTTAGCACACCATCGGGCAAGATAGAGATATTCTCACAGCGACTGGCGGACCTTGACGACCCGCACACTCCACCCGTTCCGAAGTATATCGCAGACGGGCGGGAAGACAGATACAACCCGCTGGCAGCAAAGTACCCGCTCCAGCTCCTCACGCCGCATCCGCGGGTGAGGGTCCACTCCACTCTCCAGAACGTGGACTGGCTGGTCGAGGTAGACCCCCACGTGATGTGGATTAATCCCGCCGACGCCGAACCCCGGGGTATCCGGGACGGTGAAGAGGTCTATGTATTCAATGACCGCGGTAAACTGGTTATCAAGGCCTGGGTTACCCGGCGCATTATCCCCGGCGTCATCTGCATCTATGAAGGCGCCTGGTTCAATCCGGACGACGAGGGTATCGACCGCGGCGGTTGTACAAATACTGTTACCGATGATGTTTATTCACCAGGTGGCGCGGCCATACTGAAGACGGCACTCGTCGAAGTAAACAAGGCCTAACGGGATGCTGGAAAAAGGGAGTCCAGAGGGGGTGCCCATTCTGATGGGCCTGCCCCTTCCTAGGGGCGCCCCCTTCTGTCAGGGGTCTGG